>CACXGS010000288.1 GCA_902767195.1 uncultured Lachnospiraceae bacterium
GAGGAGCTTGGCCCTGTATACCAGATTCTGATAAACAGACATATCCTCGTAGAATACCGGTTTCTCAACAATAGATCCTGTCAGCTCTCTGACATCATTCAGATCCTTACCCGAGGATTCACAAAGGACGATTCGTCCGGAATTGGGGAAATGGATCCCGAGAAGAGAGCGAAGCAGGGTAGTCTTCCCGGCGCCGTCCGCCCCGATCAGGGCATATACAGCTCCGTAAGGCACATGAAGATAAACATTGCTGTTGGCTTTATTATTCCCGAATTTCTTGGTCAGATCATCCGTCTCAATGGCAAGGCCTTCCGGTACCGGAGCCATCTCAAGTCTGGCCCGGTCTTCAATGGCCTTTCTGATGGAAAGCCAGGATAAATCCCGACGGTTAACAGCAGCCGGACCTGAAGAAATCCCATCGGAAACAGGAGCGGGCAAGCCGGTATCCTGGGAGGCCGGTATAACAGCACCTTCAACAGGTTCTTCCTGGGCAGTTTCAATATCTTCCGAAATATCGGTTCCCTCTTCGGGAACTTCTGCCTCTGCAGGGTAAGCTTCTTGTACATTCGAATCAGCCTGAGGATATTCTCTGTCAAAAGCATCTGCCGGAAGAAAATCTTCCCCGCGGGAAGGAGTATCCGGTTCTTCTTCAATAATCACGGAATTGCTCCTGGCATCCTCCAGGTCACTGCGGACCTCAATCAGCTCATTTTGCAAATCATCAATTCTGGAAAGAGCAGCGTCCCTTTCCTCTGTCATCTTCTGACTCAGAGAGGCAAGCTGGATCATTTTCTTAAACTCATGAGGATTAAGAAGAATCAGCTCCTGGTCGTCTCTGGTCAGGATGACCGGTTTGCCCTGGGTACATATTGCTGCTATCTCTTCATATTGTGGACTGAGAGAATCCACAGGATATCGTTCTGCCATAATCGTGTATCTCCAATCTGAAACAACGGCTGTCCGGCATGCGGCCAGCACTGTCCCTAAAATACTATCTCTAGTTGGTTCTGCTTTTGCTCTGCCCTTTATTATACTATATCTTGATTGGTAATTCCACTAAAGATTTTTCTTTTTATAGATAAAAACAAAAGAAATTGTGGAAAAAATCACAAGATAGGCGAGCAGCAACAGGACACCCCGGTAATCCGGCGTCTCTCCGTAAGCAATACTTCGAACCATAGCACTGGTTTGAGACAGAGGCAGGATGGATACAAAATGACGGAATCCGGAGGGCATCTGGTCCGTGGAGAAAAATGTATTACACAAGAATGACATAGGTGTAATGATGTAGGCGTTGTACTTAGGGGCATCGGAATAGCTCTTGGCAAGGAAAGAGAGAACAAGAGCGATTGTAGCAAAGACCGTGCCGTTTAAAAAGAGAATCAGGAAGGACTGGACATTGTAGATCAGTCCGGTATTGATAAATCTGGTCAGCATCAGAATGACCAGGGACGCATACATACCTCTGAGAGCTCCTCCGACGATCTGGCCCACGATAAACTGCCAGAGAGGGGTGGGGGAGATCATGACCTGATCAAGAGCTTTCTCATAGAGCCGCTGTACGCTCATGTTCTGAGCCACAGCGCTGAAGCTTCCGGTCATGGTAGACATGGCTACAATACCCGGGATCAGGTAGTTAAGATAAGGTTCTCCGTGAGAAGTGGTCTGAATTCCCATGCCGAAGATGACCAGATACATAAGGGGAGAGATCATGGCAGCAAGGGTAATTTTATAAAAATCCCGTTTAAATTCGGTCCATTTTTCCCATAATACAGTAATAATACCCATAAATGAAGTGGCTCCTTTCCAAGTTGCAAAGTAACAGGATGACTAACGCTTCATCAGACGGCTGCCGATTCGCTCCACAAATACATCCTCCAGGGTAGAGGAGCGCAATGAAGCATTTTCCGGTGCCTGTGAAAGATAAGCGATGGCGTCAGGACGGTTGGAAAAAAAGGACGACTTGAGTTCGCCGTCAATCATCTCGTCCACAGCATATGGACCAAGCTCACGAATCAGGTTGACAGGAGTATCAATGGTATCCAGCTTTCCCTTGTTGATCAGGGCAATACGTTCACAGAGATTCTCCGCTTCTTCCATGTAGTGGGTGGTAAGGACGATGGTGAGATCGCGGTCGTTGATCTGGCGGAGCAGGGCCCACATCTGACGCCTGGAAAGGGCGTCCATACCTGCTGTAGGTTCATCCAGGAGCATGATCTCCGGATTTGTCATCAGACCCCGGCAGATCATCAGCTTTCTCTTCATACCTCCCGACAGATGACGGACCACCCGGTTTCGAAATCGAAGGAGATCTGCAAATTCAAGAAGTTCCTCTGCCTTCTCCTTTCGGAGTTTCCGGGGCATGTTATAGAGACGGCCCTGGTACTCCATCACTTCATTGACCGTCATATCCTGTCGCATGGAGTATTCCTGAGTGATCACACTCAGTTTATATTTCTGTTCGGAAGCCTTTCGGGTAAGAGGAGTACCATTGACAATGATTTCTCCTTCCGTGGGCAAGAGCACGGTCGACAGCATACTGATGGTAGTTGTTTTTCCCGCGCCGTTTGGGCCCAGCAGACCAAAAAACTCGCCTGTATTAATCGTCATATTCAGATTGTCCACTGCAGTAAAATCACCGAACTTTTTGGTAAGATTCCGTAGTTCTATCATAAGTTATCCTTTCAGGTAGTATTTAAATATATAATATGGTTGGAAAATGTCGATAAAACACCAATAATAATACTATAAATGCTTTACTTTTATTTCACAAGAAGTTTTTTTACAAATTTTCTTTCTGAATTGGAAAATCTGTGATAGAATATCAGCGTCTTAAAAGGGACAAGTGCTGAAAATATATAATTTGAGAAAACATTTTGGTTAATTTAAGGACATGAAAAAGGAAAACAGAAGAATGAAGCAAAAAAATCTGCATAAAATTATGACTCTTTTTCTGACGGCGATCCTGCTGTTGGGTTCCGGCCTGCAGGTCCTGGCAGATGAAAAGCACAGCGGTGTTGCCTCGGAGAAAGATATGGCTGCTCCCAGAGAAGTGGTTTCCTATGGCATGCTTCCCATTTACGGAAGGGATGTAGTGGACGGAAGCTATGACATCCAGGTAGACAGCAGCTCTAACTTTTTTCATATCAGCAAGGCAAAACTGACGGCGAAGAGAGGAGAACTGACGGCCGTCCTTCAAATGAATACGACCAGTTATGAGTTTGTCTATCCGGGAAGCCGACAGGATGCGGCAGCAGCTCCTCTTAGTGACTATATCCGGCTCGATAAGAATTCCGGAGGCGGAGTGTCCTTTCATTACAAAGTAGAGGCATTGGACAAAGGCCTTCCCTGCGCGGCCTACAGTAAGAAGAAACACATGTGGTATGACAGAACCATCCTATTCCAGGCAGGATCCCTGCCCAAAGAAGCTCTGAAAGTGGAAGTGCCTGATTACCACCGCATCGAGTGGGCCATGCAGGAACTGGATAAAAAACAGAAAGAAGAGGGGAAGACCGACGAAAGCGGAGACAGCAGCGTATCCTCCCAGCCTGTAGAAGAAGAAGGAGTGGGAGAGGCTTATGAGACGACCGGCCCCATGGAGATCGAGATGAAAGACGGAGAGTATTCCATCGAGGTCAACATGACCGGAGGAAGCGGAAGAGCCAGCATCTCCTCGCCGACCCTCTTTATCGTTAAAAACGGAGAGGCTTATGCCAGACTTCTCTGGTCCAGCACCTACTACGATTACATGATTGTGGGAGGGAAAAAATATAAGAACGAGACAAAGGATGGGGGGAATTCCACCTTCACTATCCCCATATCCCAGATGGACATTCCCATTCCGGTCATCGCAGATACGACGGCCATGGGAGATCCGGTGGAGATCGAGTACAAACTGACCTTCTATAAGGACACCATCGGTGAGAAGGGGCTGATTCCACAGGAAGCAGCCAAGAAGGTGCTTATGATCGCCGCGGTGGTGATCATAGTGGGGGCTATCCTTAATCATCTTGTAAAGACTCGCCGAAAAGGAAGATAAAAAAACCGGTTTGCAGCACTTTGCAAACCGGTTTTTTAAATAGGAGGATGGCTGGCTTTAGCCCATCACTACAGTGACATTCTGTTCTTTTATATTTGGGTCGTAAGGAATCACATACCCTTCAATCTCTTTTCCATCCACGCTCATGGAGGCAACACCCTTCTGTACACCGGCACTGTTGTCTATGGTGATATGGTAGATTACACCCCGGTAAATCCGGGTCGCCGTAAAGCCTTTCATACTGTCAGGTATGCAGGGATTGACAGCCAGCCCGTCCAGAGTAGGCCGGATGCCCAGGATATACTGGGACATGGCGGTGAAAGTCCATGCCGCAGTACCTGTCAGCCAGCTGTTCTTTCCTTCGCCGTGAGTCGGAGCATCTCTTCCGGCTACCATCTGACAGTAGGCGTAGGGCTCGGTCCGATGGATCTCACTGATTTCTTCCAGGTAGACCGGACAGGTCTTCTTAAATACGCTGAATGCCCGGTTTCCATGGCCCATGACCGTCTCTGCACAGGCGATCCAGGGATTGTTATGGCAGAAGATGCCGGCATTTTCCTTGTATCCGGGAGGATAGGAGGAAATCTCACCGAGCTCCAGATGATATCTGGTGTAGGCCGGCTGGTTGAGTACAATACCGAATTCCGTCTCCAGTCGTTCTTCCACGCTGTTCAATGCTTTTTGGGCCTGGCCGGTTTCAACACCGATGCCCGCCATGACACACATGCCCTGTGGCTCGATGAAGATCTGGCCTTCTTCGCAGACGTGGCTTCCGACCGGATTGGAAAATGCGTCGTAAGCCCGGACAAACCATTCGCCGTCCCATCCTGCGTCAAGGACAGCCTTCTCCATGTCAGCCACTTCTTTTTCCACATCGTCTGCCTCATCATTCAAGCCGATATGACGGCAGATTTCTGCATACTCTTTTCCATATTTGACAAACATTCCCGCAATAAATACACTCTCTGCCACAGGTCCTTCGCTGGGGCCGGTAATCTGGAAACTCTCCCCCGGTTCTTCAGAGAAGCAATTCAGATTCAGGCAGTCATTCCAGTCGGCACGGCCGATCAGAGGAAGACTGTGAGGGCCTTTATGAGTGCAGGTGTATCGGAAGCTTCTTCTCAGATGTTCCATGAGTGGCTGAGCAATACTGGCATCGTTGTCAAAAGCACAGGGCTCCTCTAAGATGGAGAAGTCTCCGGTCTCCCTCAGATAGGCGGCGGTGCCTGCGATCAGCCAGAGCGGGTCATCGTTAAAGCCGCTGCCTACTTCCATGTTGCCCCGTTTGGTCAGAGGCTGGTACTGATGGTAGGTGCTGCCGTCTTCAAACTGGGTGTTGGCAATGTCAATGATCCTTTCTCTGGCTCTCTCAGGAATGAGATGGACAAATCCCAGAAGATCCTGACAGGAATCACGGAATCCCATGCCGCGGCCCATTCCACTCTCATAATAGCTGGCGGACCGGCTCATATTGAAGGTGACCATACACTGGTACTGGTTCCAGACGTTGACGATCCGGTTCAGCTTCTCATCACTGCTCTCAATATGATAATTACTGAGAAGCTTATCCCAGTAGTCTTTGAGTTCATCCATAGCCTGATCGAACTGGGCATCAGTCTCATATTTGGCCAGAAGACGGTTTGCCGGCTCCTTGTTGATGATACCGGGGGCCTCAAACTTCCGGTCAACAGGATTCTCACAATATCCCAGTACAAAGATATAAGTCTTGCTCTGACCCGGCTTAAGGGATACTTTCAGGTGATGGCTGCCGATGGGAGCCCAGCCGTGTGCTTCGCTGTTATGGCTTTCCCCTGCAAAGACTGCCTGGGGGTTATGGGGGCCGTTGTAGAGTCCCACAAAGTCATCCCTGCTGGTATCAAACCCACAGATATCGCTGTTTACAGAAAAGACGGCATAGTGTCTGCGGCGCTCCCTGTACTCGGTCTTATGGTAAATTCTGCTGCCGATGATCTCCACCTCTCCGGTCGAGAAATTTCGCTGAAAATTCGTTGAATCGTCCATGGCATTCCAGAGACAGAATTCAACGTAGCTGAACAGATCGATGTTTTTATCCCTCTGGGACTCATTGGTCAGGGTGATTCTGGTGCACTCACAAGTGTCGCCGGTGGGAACCAGAACTTCCTGTTTGGCGCGAAGTCCCTTTTTGCTGCTTTCCAGAATGCTGTATCCGAGTCCGTGCCGGCAGCTGTAAGAATCCAGTTCCGTCTGAACCGGCTGCCATCCGGGATTCCACACGGTATCGCCGTCCTTAATGTAATAGTAATGTCCGTTGCAATCCATGGGACTGTTGTTATAACGGTAGCGCGTGATACGCATCAGCTTGGCATCTTTATAGAAACAATAACCGCCGCCGGTATTGGAGATCAGGCGGAAAAAGTCCTGAGAGCCCAGATAGTTGATCCATGGAAGGGGTGTCTTCGGGGTGGTGATCACATATTCCCGATGTAGATCATCAAAATGACCATACTGCATAACAAAACCCTCACTTTCTTACGAATACGTTTTCGATAGTTTGGATTAATTATAGATTAATCTTCGGTATTATGTAAATAAAAATGTGTCAAAAAAAGCAAATTTATAAATATTGCACAAATAAATGCTAAAAAAACTGTTAAAATAGATTGTTGACTAACTGGTTTACAGGATTTATACTAAAGCTACGAAAACGTATTCGTAACGGTTGCGGGAGCATACGAAAGGAGGTATCCTGATGGTTACGATCAAAGATATTTCCAAAGTATGCGGTGTTTCTCCTGCAACTGTCAGCAAGGCGCTGAATGGCTATGGAGACATAAGTACGGAAACCATGGAAATGGTTCTCCGTACCGCAAAGGAGATGAATTATCATCCCAATGCAGCCGCCCGGCTGCTGAAGACCAACCGTTCATATAACATCGGGGTTCTTTTTGTAGATGAGACTATGAGCGGTCTGACGCACCAGTATTTTTCTTCAATACTCAACAGCGTAAAGGAAGAGGCAGAGAAGAGAGGGTATGATATTACATTTATCAGTCAGAACCTGGGGAACCGGGACCTGACTTTTCTCGAACACTGCCGCTACCGTAATTGTGACGGGGTTGTGATTGCCTGTGTGGATTTTGAGAACCCGGCGGTTCTCGATCTTGTCCGGAGCAGCGTTCCGGTTGTCACTATTGATTATCTTTTCGATAATGTCAGTTCTGTAATGTCGGATAATGTGGAAGGCGGCTACGGCCTTACCTCTTATCTGATCAATCAGGGACACCGCAAGATTGCATATATCCACGGGGAGCTGACCAATGTCACCCGTAAGAGGATCCAGGGTTTCTACAAGGCTTTATCTGATCATGGTATCAGTATACCGGATGAATATCTTGTTCAGGGAAGCTTTAACAATCCCGCAGAATCCAGAAAGATGACTGCTTATCTGCTGGATCTGCCTGATCCGCCTACGGTAATTATGTACCCTGATGATTACGCATATCTCGGGGGTGCAGCAGAGCTGGAGAAGAGAAATCTGTCAGTTCCGGATGATATCAGTGTTGCCGGATATGACGGAATTCACCTGTCTCAGGTTCTTCGTCCCAAGCTGACTACCTGGTACCAGGATGCACCGCAGATTGGAAAAAGATCGGTAGAGAAGCTGGTTGAGGTGATTGAGAACAGAAGAATCAGTGAGGCGGAGCAAATTAAAGTGTCAGGAAAGCTGCTTGCCGGATACAGTGTCAAAAAGATCGACTAGTATCGTAACAATCGGACCATTTTAAGAGGAGGAATTATAATGAGGAAAAGTATCAAGAGTTTAATTACACTTGGCCTTGCAGGAATTATGGCTCTGTCCATGGTTGGCTGTGGCAGCTCCGCTCCCGCAGAGAATTCAACAGGTGCAGCAGCTGAGGGCGGCAAGGTCCTGAATATCTGGTGCTGGAATGATGAGTTCCAGAGCAGGTTCAATGATTATTATCCCGGCGTTAAGGAAGTTGCAGAAGACAAGTCTACAACGACACTGGAAGACGGAACTACTGTTAAGTGGACCATCAACCCCAATGAGAACAACAACTACCAGGATAAACTGGATGAAGCCCTTCTTAATCAGGAATCTGCTGCAGCAGAC
>CACXGS010000289.1 GCA_902767195.1 uncultured Lachnospiraceae bacterium
ATGAATCTTCGATTTGAAAGATTCTTTGTCGAACCATTGGTCAGTCTTTCAATGATCTTACGAATCGTTCTCACGCCAATCCCTCCTTTCAATATACTGCAAGCCCAATACTGTCGGTCTTCAGAATAAGACAGGCGTTAAAAACAAGCACTGTTATATTACACAGAACGTTCATCCGGATTACACACAAATCCATATTGATTATACGCAAAAGCTGTCCTACTTTCAAGTTTTGTCTGGATAATCATTCATCTTCCGGCAAAGCTGCGGCATTTGCCGCATATATCAATTCAAATTCTTCACATACCACTTTTGTGTGCTCATCAAATACTCTATGCACAGAAGCCAGTTCATTGGTCAGAAAGTTTTCATGAACCTTTCGCCAGTATTCCAACGACCGGTCGCCTTCCCCTTCTTTAAAAGCGTGTTCTTCTGAAACCCGGCAAAACTCAGTAACGTATGCCTTTAACGTTCTTACGATACACACGGCCTCTTCCTTCGAATTCAGGATAATACTATAATCCCCTTTCTTCGGAATTGGTTCATTATTGATCTGATACAGATCATAGGCGGAGCAAGTCGCAGTCTTGATGCCTCGCAGGACTAATTCCGCCAGCTTCTCCGGAGCTTCTCCAAAAGACCACGCTTCATAGGTCCCGGACAGGCCGGATCTTTCCCATAATTCTTCAGATGTCATCTCTTATATGCTCTCCTTTGCAAATCTCATTTTCTTTTTCTGTTAATGTAATAAAAAGATTCACTGCTGTATCAAGGATACTATCGTTAAAATCATATTCCTCTGTATGTAAGCCCGGATAGTTCTCTCCATTCCCAATATAAACGATAGCGCCCGGACATTCCTTCAGATACCATCCGAAATCTTCGGATGCCCTCCACAAATCTTTCATGGGAATAATCTCCAAACCAAGCGTCTTAGCCGCAGCAACAGCCCTCTCAAGACTCATTTCGTGATTCCTTGTTTCCGGAAAGTAATCCAGGACAGTATAATCCATGATTATTCCCGAATGGGTACATAATTCTCCGGCATCCGTTAAAAGAGCTTTTTCCAGCTGCTTTAACTCTTCTTCATTTTCTGCCCGAAGAGTCAGACAAAGTTCACCATCGCCAGGTGATATCCCGAAATCCCCGGAACCGACTTTTATTCCTGTCACAGTGATGGCCACCATCCCTTCCCACTTTTTTCTCATCAATTCTTCCGCTCTGAGTACGATGTGGGATATGGCCCCTGCCGGATTCCTCCCCTCTTCCGGTGTGCTGGCATGAGAGGTTTTCCCTGAGAAAGTAATTTTTAATCCTTCGGAAGCCGGCTGTGTCAGTCCTCTCCGATATACAAAACTATTCACCGGATATCCACTGAGGTTATGGAAGGCAAATATTTCAGAAATACCATTTTCGTGAATCAGATTCTTGCAAATCTTCGCACCCTGACCGGTCTCCTCCCCAGGCTGAAATATCAGAAATACTGTCAGGTCAGTCTCCATCCGGTCCAGCTCAAGGGCCAGTCCGCACAGGGCTGCACAATGACCGTCATGGCCGCATTTATGAGATATCCCTTCATGGCAGGAATGATACAGCAGAGAATGCTTTTCCTCGATCGGCAAGGCATCCATATCCGCTCGAAAAGCGATCTTCGGCATACCTTCTTTCCCTTCTTTGACAGCATACAGGTATCCGTCACATGTCACTACCTGCAACCCGGTATTCTCCTTCAGAAAATGTCGAATCAGATCGAGGGTTTTCTTCTCATGCATGGACAGTTCCGGTATCCTGTGGAGATCATGTCGAAGTTTTATTATCTTTTCCTGATTCTTTCGATCCATTTTACATTTCTCCTTAACAATAACAGGCCACAGGCTATATTCATTCATGAATACTGCCCATGGCCTGTAATCTTTACATTATTGAAATAGGCCGAAGTTCATACTACGGAGTAATCCGCAGGGAACCGTCCTCTACAGTAAAGAGTGCATCTGTCTCGGGAATCTCGTCGCAGTTAAATATAAAGCATCCCATTTTGTCAGTAATCCATGCCACATCGACAATATAGTCATTACCATCGATCGTGAGCGTCGCCGTCTTTCCAATCTCACCAATCGCATCAGCCGGGTCTCCGTCGCCGGTAGCTTCATAAGTAAATGCTACCATGGGCATCTCATACTGTTCGGTATTCC
>CACXGS010000290.1 GCA_902767195.1 uncultured Lachnospiraceae bacterium
AAGTCGTATCCCCGTCACTGGACTGCATGGAAACTCCCTGGAGCATCTGTTTCATATCGATCTCCATGAAGCAGACAACCAGAGTGTCATCCAGAAAGGCTCTGTGTTTAATGGGAGTGGCAATGACTATTTTCTTTTTTCCCTCTTCTGTAACACGCACAGAGATATCCGCCTCGGTTATGGTCTTGTAATCGAAAGAATACTGACCGATATCATTTGTGGGTCCTGTCGAAGTATAGATAGTACCGCTGGCACCGATAAAGGCAAAGCGGTCCAGATGATAAAGGGCTTTCATCCGTTTCTGGTAAGCCTGGCGATGATCGTGGTCGCTCAGATCTTCATCGGTCATTAAGTTTACGGCAATATGTATGGTATCAATACTGTTCTGAAGATTGGAGGCAACCACCTGCTCACGCCTGCCGGCCAGCTCATCCAGATATAGAAGGCTGACGACTCTGACGGCTTTGTCCGTATCCTTCCTGGCCTCCCGACCCATCCAGATGGATCCCAGGATCAGAATACACAGGACAGCGATCACACCGGCCATAATGGCTATATTTGTGCTTTTTTTCTTCTCTTCCATTTTTACCTGCCTCCAATCAGATTCTCCAGTGTCTCATAGAGAGCGTCCGCTTCCACCGGCTTGGATAAATGGGCGTTGAGTCCCGCCTGCATAGAGCGCTGGACATCCTCGTCAAAAGCATTGGCTGTAAGCGCTATAATAGGGATGGACCCGGCATCTTCTTTTCCGGAAGCCCGTATATTTCTGGCTGCTGTCAGGCCATCCATCACCGGCATCCTCATATCCATCAAAATCGCGTCGTAATAACCGGACTCGTGCTCCGTGAACAGATTCAGAGCAATCTGTCCGTTCTCCGCGTGATCTACTTTCATTTCTCTCATACCCAGGACCATGGTCATAATCTCCGCATTGATCAGGACATCCTCCGCAAGAAGGATCCGTCTTCCCTTAAGGTCAATAATCTGTCTCTTTATAGCCTCATTCTTTTTGCGGAAGGCTATCCGGAATTCGTCCATAACACTGTCGGCAAGCAGGGGTTTTGGCACGAAGGTATCCACTCCCGCGGTCACTGCCTCGTCCTTCACATCACCTAATTCGTAGGAAGTGAGGATAATAATGGCCGATTCATGACCGATGGCATTACGAATCCGGCGGGTGGTCTCTATCCCGTCCATAGCCGGCATCTTCCAGTCCACCAGGATGAGATTGAAGGGTTCCCGTCTGGCATGATGGAGCTTGACCATGTTTACTCCCTCTTCTCCGGAGGATGCTGTCTCACAATGGACGCCCACCTGCCCCAGAACAAGTTTTGCATGCTGGCAGGCTACCGGGTCATCATCAATGACAAGAACCGACAATTCATGGGGCTGAATGTCCTCATCCATATTGTCGGAGGCCTTCCGTTCCGACTCTTTTAATGGTATGGTCACGGTAAATGTCGTGCCAACCCCTTTTTGGCTCTCCACCTGAATCTGGCCGTTCATCAGTTCCACCAGACTCTTTGTAATCGGCATGCCCAGTCCCGTACTTCCGTAACGGTTAGCCACCGAAGAATCTTCCTGACTGAAGGTTTCAAACAGCCTGGGCAGGTACTCCTGACTCATGCCGATCCCTGTATCACTCATGACAAAACGCAGAGTCGCATAACCTTCCATCCGGGCCAGTTCTTCCACGGTAAATGTGACCTTTCCCCCCTCAGGAGTAAACTTGACCGCATTGCCCAGTATATTGATCATAATCTGCCGGATCTTCATATCATCGCCGATATAGTAGTCTCTGATCGTATCGTCTATACGGCATTCATATTCCAGTCCCTTGTCACGACACTGGCCGCTGATAATAGTATTCACCTGATCCAATGCTCTCTGGAAAGAGAACTCCTCCGGATTGATAGTCATACGGCCGGACTCAATACGGGACATATCCAGGATGTCGTTGATAATATTTAACAAATGCTGTGCAGAGTTTCCGATCTTCTCCAGCTGGTCCCTGGTCTCTTCCGACAGATCAGGATTGTTCAGTGCAATATTGTTAATGCCGATAATGGCATTCATAGGTGTCCGGATTTCGTGGCTCATGTTGGAAAGGAAAGCTGTCTTGGCACGGTTGGCTTCCTTGGCGACGGCCAGCGCCTGCTGCAGGGCACGATTCTGTTCAATCGACTTTCTCATT
>CACXGS010000291.1 GCA_902767195.1 uncultured Lachnospiraceae bacterium
AAATCGGATTTGATAGAAGCCGTTGTTACTCTGGGCGATAAACTTTTTTACGGGACAGGCCTTTCTCCTTGCTTCCTTATTTTGAGGCGTATTAAGAAAGCCGAACATTCCTCCAGAATACTCATGGTGGATGGTTCAAAGATCCTCACACCCAGACGTGCACAGAATATTCTTACTCCGGAAGATGTCGACCGCCTCTACGAGTTGTACACCAGTTATATCGACAAAGAAGACTATTCAAAAGTAGTTACACTGAAAGATATTGAAGGAAAGGACTGGAACCTTTCCCCTAACCGATATATTGACTACCATAAGGAAGACGTCCGTCCTTATTCGGAAGTCTTGCAGGAATTCAAAGATGCCCTGCTGGCTGTCCAAAAGGCCGAGGCTGAGTTCCGTTCCATCATAAACAGTTAGAGATATGGCAAAGAAGTTTCACACAAGTCATTTAGTCGCCGGATATCGCACACCCGGTCAGCCTATCTCGCTGGATGAAATGAAATCATTTCTCTGGGGAGCAGCTACGCGTCTTCGTGGTCAGATAGACGCTACCGGTTATAAAGAATACATTTTCCCGCTTTTGTTCTTCAAACGCATCAGCGATGTCTATGATGAGCAGTATAAAGGATTCCTGAGGGAAGGCGGAGAAGAATATGCGGGCATGCAGGTTGAAGACCTCGCGATAAAGATACCTCAAGGCGCCCACTGGGACGATGTTCGTGAAGTTACAGAAAATGTCGGGGAAAAGCTAGTGGAAGCTTTTATCGCCATAGAGCAGGCAAACCCAGGCGAGGAAGTAGATGGCCGAGTTGTCGGTGGACTCGAAGGGATCTTTGGCCCCAAGGATGGCTGGACCAATAAGTCAAAGATGCCGGATAGCATCATCACCTCGTTAATTGAGGATTTTTCCAGATATAACTTGTCACTTGAATCCTGTCCTGCCGACGAGATGGGACAAGCCTACGAATATCTAGTTGGAAAGTTTGCCGATGATGCTGGCAACACTGCTCAAGAGTTCTACACCAACCGGACGGTAGTCACTCTCATGGCTGAAATACTTCAGCCAAAGCCTGACGAAAGCATCTATGATCCAACATGTGGCTCTGGAGGCATGCTCATCAAGTGCTTGAACTATCTCCGTGATAAGGGACAGCCATGGCAAGGTGTGAAGGTTTTCGGGCAGGAAATCAATGCACTGACCGCCTCTATTGCCAGGATGAATCTTTATCTGAATGGCGTAGAAGATTTCTCCATCGTACGCGAGGACACATTGGCGCATCCGGCTTTTGTGGATGGAAGCCGTTTAAGGAAGTTCGATATCGTACTTGCGAATCCGCCGTATTCCATCAAGCAGTGGAACCGAGATGCATTTGCTCACGATTACTGGGGTCGCAACATGTTCGGGACACCGCCTCAGGGTCGTGCCGATTATGCTTTCATTCAGCACATCATCGCATCAATGGACGAAAAGACTGGGCGGTGTGCGATTCTACTGCCGCATGGGATACTTGGTCGGCTTGAAGAGCAAGAAATCCGTGAAGGTTTGATGCAGACGGACTTAGTAGACTGCGTTATTGGTATTGGCAAGAACTTGTTCTATAACTCTCCAATGGAAGCCTGCATAGTAATTTGCAGATCCAGAAAGGATGTAAAAAGTTTTGGTAATATTCTGTTTATCAATGCCAAACATCTGGTTACTCGAAAGAACGCTGAGAGTTACTTAGAGCCGGAACATATCAAGCAAATAGCTGACTGCTACCATAATAGAGAAGAAATCCCGGGGTTTTCTAAAGTTGCAAGTGTAGAAGAAGTACGTAAGAACAACTGCTATTTGAGTATTGGCTTATACGTAGAACGTGCTGAGGACGAGGCTGGCTTCTCCTTTGATGCTTTGTGTAATGACTGGCAATTAGCATCAGAGAACGTTATTAAAGAATTCAAAACTCTTACAAATCTAATTGAGCTATAGTATGAAGGTAAGATTTGAAGATGTCATTACTCGTATTACTGGTAATGTTGACCGCTATAATACAGAATTAGAGTATTATGTCGGCGGTGACCAATATGATAGTTCTGCTTTAACTATTGAGCGTAGAGGAGATTTAAAGAAGGATGTAGATATTCTTGGTTTTAAGTTTCATTTTCCCTTTAAGAGTGGCGATGTCCTACTAATGGCTCGTAACCCTCATTTACGTAAGGCTGGACAAGTATTCTTTGATGGCCTTTGCTCTGATGCTAGTTACATTCTGCGTACAAAAGACGAGAATCAACTGAGGCAGAACTATATTCCAATTATTCTCCAAAGCAACCATTTTTGGGATTGGTTTGAGTCCCATAAGACGGGTGGCATCACATTCCTGCTAAACTGGGGAATGCTTAAGGGCTATGAGTTTGAATTACCGGATACTGATGCCCAAGACTCAATAATGAAAAAGGTTTGGGCTGCTTATAAACTTAAGCAGTCATATCAAAAGCTCATCGCTGCTACTGACGAGATGGTGAAATCCCGATTTATAGAGCAGTTTGGAGGCAATGATAATACTCTGCCCTTGTCCGAATGGATTGGAACAACATTCCCTGGAGAATGGGGC
>CACXGS010000292.1 GCA_902767195.1 uncultured Lachnospiraceae bacterium
CACACACAGATATGATACAGGCAAACCTGAAAATACGCCGGGAGGAATGTCCGGGCAGGAACGGGTCTGTGAAGGTGGGCCAAAGCACACCGGAAACAAGCCGCCGGAACCGGCGGCAGCCAGACAAAAACAAGGAGGTGAACACCCATAACCAACCACTACATTAACCCAGACACCACCCTTCCGGACTATATGATGTTTCCCCGGTTTTTATTGTCTTCCGGCCTCAGTGAGACAAGCAAGCTCCTCTACATGGTTCTCCTGGACCGTTCCCGTCTCTCCAAGACAAATCCCCAATGGACCGATCCACAAGGCAGGGTCTTTATCCGTTACTCCATTCAGAATCTGTGCCAGGCACTCGGAAAAGGTAAGACAACCATCTCCTCCTGTTTAAACTCCCTTGAGAAGCACAACCTGATCCAGAGGATCCGCCAGGGAACCGGCAGAGCCAACCTCATCTATGTCCTCCTTCCGGGATCTTCTTTATCCGCAGCCTCTGCGATACGGGAAAAAGAGAATGCTGAGATTCCGGAATCCGGAATTCCGGACATCACCCGGCCGGAAATACGAACTCCGGATGACCGGTTTTCTGAACATCCCGCATCCGGAAATGCGGCCACTATTAATAACTATAAGAGTAAGAATAAAAGAATAAGAACTATGAGTGAGAATAGCCGCCGCCCCCACGGCCACTACCAGAATGTCTTCCTTTCAGATGCGGAGATCACCATGCTGGAGAAAGAACTTCCGGATTGGAAACGCTATGCCGAACAACTGTCTTTTTATATGAAATCCACCGGAAAGAAATACCAAAACCATGCCGCCACCATCCAGTCCTGGGCCAACCGGGACAAAGAGGAAGAGAAGACAAAGAAAAGCTGGAAAAACAAAGATTACAGCTACAAGGAAGGAGAAAGCCTATGAGACATACACTGATCACACCACGAAAGAAACCACCTGACATTCCTTTACAGGCCCTGGATGATGATGTTTATCTGGATCCGTCAGACGGTCTTCTGCATTGCTGCACATGCCATATGCCCAGGCAGAAGCATATGATGCTTTGGGGCAAGGAATATACCCCTTCCATCCCCTGCCTCTGCCAGCAGGCCGAAAGAGAAGCCGAAGAAAGACGAAGGGAAGAGGAAGAAAAAGAACTAGCCCGGTCTTATCTGCGGTCCGTCGGTTTAGGCTGGACCATTCTGAAGAATTACCGCTTTGATCATCTTCAGGGTATCGATCCTTATATTCGAAAAAAGCTGCAAACCTACGCAGAACGCCTCCCGGAGTTCGAAAATAAGGGCTTGATCCTCTGGGGCCAGCCCGGAACCGGAAAAACTTTCGCTGCAGGCTGTATCATCAACCAGACGATCGACAACCTTTGCCCAGCAGCCATGGTCTCTTTCCGCCAGCTTCTTAGTGAACTGTCAGCCCTGTCCATAGCGGACCGTAAAGACCGGCTTGACCGTCTCTTTGCCAACCGGCTGATCTGCCTGGATGACCTGGATCTTCAGTTTGTAGCAAAATTCGATATCCCTCTGGTCATGGAGATCGCAGACCGGATCGACCGCAGTGACCGGCCGGTCATCATTACAACCCGATATACCATCAGGGAGCTGAACCAGCCCCAAACGGATCTGGAGCAGAAAGTCTTTCCCATTCTTCTCACCCGGTCCGTCCCTTTGCACATCCAGGGGGAAGATCTCAGAAAAAAAGAACAGGAAAAAGCCCTGCATACGATGCAGGAATCCCTATGAATATTTTAATCACAAAATAGAAAGGAACTTTAATCATGAATAATCCAAAAGAAGATACGAACTATTTGTCCTCAGTCCTTACAGCCCTGTTGACCAGCACGATAACCGGAATGCGTCACGATACCCTTGATCACATTTCCTACAGACTGATCGAGATCTTCGTACCGCCGGACATAAGGAGGCGGTATCATAGAAAACTATCTGAGTAAAGATGTTTCCGCTTTACTGTCCATGCTGGATGATGATACTATAGATATGCCGAAGGTCCTGAATGAATTGAATTACATGAAAAAGATTCAGGAAATAAAAAACAAATACAAAGATAAGATCAAGCACAGAAAAGACGACCAGCGTGTTTACGTATATGTGAATCGCAGGCAGGTCATCGCCGGGGATGAAGAGGAACTGTTCCGAAAACTTTATGATATGGAATACGGTCTCCTAGGTTCCAGCATGGAAGACATTTTTCCACTGTGGATGAAATGGAAGAGAGATTACACCGCAGTCTCCGGCAAGACGCTTCAGATCAACACACAGCAATGGAACAAATATTTTGTTCCCTACGACATCACCACTAAGCCGCTCCGCTATCTGACCCCAAAGGACTTCACCCACCTGTTTATGAAGTGGACAAAGAACCGGCAGATGACGGCAAAGACCTTCAATAACCTGAAGTCGATCATCAACGGGATCTTTTCCTATTCCATCAATGAATTGGAGATCGTAAACGCCAATCCTGTCCGGGA
>CACXGS010000293.1 GCA_902767195.1 uncultured Lachnospiraceae bacterium
CCATTAATAATCCTGACCAGGTTGCCTGTCATTTCTCCGATGGCATAGTCTCCCGGTCCCATAATTCCGCTGGGATGGACGATGCAGGCATTCAGTCCCCTGTGATGACAGGCATCAAGAACTTCCTGAGATGCCAGGGCCTTACTCATGGCATAGCAGCCGGGAACCTTTGTCTCATCGAAATAATCGATTTCTTTTATGGCAGTTCCCTTCGGCTGTTCGGGGATAGCTCCTGTGCTGGAACAATAGACAAGTTTCTCAATTCCGGGCATAGTCAGACAAAGCTCGATGATATTCTTTGTTCCACCTACATTAACATCGATAACTTTCTGGTTGAAATCCGGTTTACTGGTTACAATGCTGGCGATATGCAGCACGACAGCCTCCCTGTCTTCCGGCACTTCAAAAAATGGTCTCAGGCTCTCGACACTTGTCAGGTCGCCCTCATATACCTCAACTTCTTCCGGAATGATCTTTCTTGCCGGATCATTCGGAAGAATGAAAGCTCTTACATCACAACCCTCATCTACCAGCTGTCGACAGATTGTCCCTCCCAGAAAACCCGCTGCACCTGTAACCAGATAAAGTCTTTTGTTTGTATTCATATCAATACTGCCTCCTTAAAATGGATTATAATAAAATACTGATAATGGTATTATCAGTATTTTATTATAACATATTATGCTGCATAAATATACACATGGTACAGCATTAAAACAATTTCTTTTCGTTGTATCTTATGTTATGATATAAAAAATACAAGGAGGCGAGGAAAACTAAAATGAAACATTATCCAATGCTTTTTGCGAGCACTCCGGAGCATCCCGGGACAACCAGCATCATCGCTGTACTATACGAGGAAATCGATGGAATAATTCTGCAGGAAGTGGTGGAAAGCCTGCGTGAGCGCTTTCCATATTTTTACGTGCGTCCCGCTATAGAAAGCAACGACATGATTGCTGTTCCCAACTCCTTGCCCATTATAATACGTAATACCTGGGAACCGACTATGCTTATGTCAAAAGATGTCAATTATCATTATACTGCTTTCAAATATGAAGGGAATGCCTTTGCAGTGGAAATCTCCCATCTTCTCACAGACGGAGCCGGTCTGATACCATACTTTAAGAGTGTACTCTACTGCTATCTATCCAGAAAGACCGGAGAGACCTTTGATCCGAAAGGATTTAAACTTCCCGGACAGCCGATTCCTGAAACGGAGATTGGCGATCCCTTCCCCGGATTAAACCTGGAGTCAGCAAAACCTTTTTATAAGAAAAAGATTATACCGGACTTCTACCGTCTTAAAAAAAGATATAAGGATAAAGGGAATACAGGAAAAACCTTTTTCCTTAAGATTCCGGAAGAAGGACTGATCCGGCTTTGCAAGGAGAACGACGGATCCCCCAATGTATTGATTGCTGTTCTTTTAGCTAAAGCGATAAGGAGACTGGATCCGGAAAGCAGAAAGACCATCCTCTGTGCAGTGGCAATCAATCACAAAGCCATGCTGGGCAATTATGATAATTACATAACCTTCTCTGATGCTGCAAATATTGATTTCCAGAAAAAATATGAGTCCGACGATCTGACGAGAATGTGTACCATCGTCCGGGGACAGCTCATGCTGCAGGCTCAGCCGGAGAATTCGTTATGTTACGTAAAACAGGTAAAAGAGGCCAGCCAGATGATCGGGAACATTCCTTTGCCAATCCGTACAGAAATGATGAAAAAAGTACTGGATATATCAAGGGCAACTTTTGGAGTATCCTATCCCGGAAGCAAAGGTTTCGGGCCACTGGATCCTTATATCAAAGAATTATACGGCCTCGCTGAAGCAGATGTTTATGATGTTCTGATAGAAACATTCTGTCTGAATCATACATTCTTTTTATCCTTTATGCAGAATTTTTCTTCAGAAGAGTTTCTGGAAGCTTTCATCGAAGAATTAAAAGAGGCAGGAATCACAGCTGAAGTAGCAGGAAAAGAAAACAGGCGTATACTTTCCGGAGTTCGTTATGATGATGTTCCCGGTATGAAGACCATGTCAGAATCCATTAAAGACAGTCTGTCCAATCTGGATAAGAAAGCGGAAGAAATCGTCTTGACTGCCGAGCATCACCTGAAGAAGTTATTTTCATCGCCTTTATAAAAGTATTAAAAGCGGAGTCGCCCTGGGCGATTCCGCTTTTGTTAAGAATCATAATCCGGTTTTTTCATAGCGAATACTCTGTGCCAGTTAATAAATCTGTGTATTGTCTCGGCATGATACTCCATCTGTTCCCAGGCAAAACCATGGATAAATGGCTCATAGTATAGCGTCCATACAGTGGCTGCAAGAACATGCATCTCTGCGGAAGGTATTTCTTTGGATGTAAGGCCCCGCCTTTTTGCCTCCTGATAATATTTGTAAAGAAGACGGGTTGTTGCCTCAGACCAGTCATGGTGGAAATTGGAGTACCTTGTCCCGGCAGCACATTTTATAAGCAGAATAACTTCGTCTTTACGGTCATAAAGGAATCTCAGCCATTTCATATTGTCTTCGGCTTTCATAGAAAACCCGTCATATATTTCCTGATCCGTCAGCTTTGAAAGGTCACTTTCTGTTAAAGAAGAAAAATACTCTTTCATCTCATGAATCGTACCCGATACGACTTCTGCAAACAGCTCTTCTTTACTGTTATAACGTTTATAGAGGGCCCCTGTCGTTACCCCGGCCATCTGACAGATCTCTGCCAGCGAAGCCATCTCAAATCCTTTATCCAGGAAGACCTTCTTCGCTGCAGAAAGCAGACGGGGATCAATACTTCTATCAGGAACAGACATTTCTTGCCTCCTTATCACTTTCAATATCAAAAAACGGTCTGTATAAAAACCATATATATGACGGTTCCGGACAGGATACTAATCAGAGAATTGCGTTTCCAAATCTGTACCCCGACAACACCGGCAACCGCAATTATTTCCGGAATTCCAAAAGGGTGCATGGATAAGCTGACATCTTTCAGACAGTAGATTACCAACATGCCGATAATCGCCGGCGGAAGCACCTTTCCAAGATATGTTATATATTTTGGTGTCTTCTTCCTGAATATAAGAAAGGGCAGCGCTCTTAACAATAACGTCGTGACTGACATTGCTGCCACGAGAAAGGCTGAACTCATACCGTATCATCCTCCTCCCGACTGCGCAGAATCGTCAGTACCAGCGTAATCATCAGCATAGCTGGAATCAGGAAATGTTCTTTTCCAAACACCACAAGACACAGAAGTGTACTTAGTAATCCCGTCAGAGCCGGGATGTGATCCTTTGTTGTAAGCCATTGCTCTGTAAATGACGCAACAAACAGTGCCGTCATGGAGAACTCGATACCCGCTGTCGAAAAAGGCAGCACATTTCCAAGCAAACTTCCGATTACACTGCCCGCAACCCAGTAGGAATGATCAAACAGGGACACCATTAACCTGTAGAGATTCGGATCAGCCCCATCAGGTACTTTTCCGTCACACAGCAAAGAATATGTTTCATCCGTCAGCGCAAAAATCATATAGGGTTTGTATTTACCGGCATCTTTGTAGGTATCAACCATGGATATGCTGTAGAACAAATGTCTTGCATTCACCATAATCGTTGTGATTACTGTCGTCAGAACGGTTGCTCCTCCCGCAAGAAGTCCGACCCCGACATACTGCATCGATCCGGCATAGATCAAAAGGCTCATGGCTGCCGCCCAGGGGACCCCGTAACCGGCATTGCGCAAAAGGATACCAAAGCCGATCCCTAAAACGATATAGCCTGCCATAACAGGAATCGATTTGTAAAAGGCCTGTTTCACCGTCTGCATGTTCATCTCCCTTGATTTTTTTCCAGGACCTTGCAAAGGTAATAGAGACCGACAGTGGATATGATCTCATCGATTTCGTAATTACTTAAAACCTTTTCAGCCATGGTCAGAATCTGCTCCCGGTTTTCAACACATGCCTCCTTCAATTCTCCAATGGTATAGATATTAAAGCTATGCAGGGCGGGCAAATAGGATTCCGGGGAGACTTCCCGGATGGAGCAATTGCGAAAAGCCGCGATATCTTCCACCAATGTGGTCATGATAGGACTTGAACTGATGAATTCCGACAGAGTTTCCAGGTCCAGAGTCATATCATCGCCCCGGTCATTGGAAATGGTTTCCTAGGTATGAAGCCTGTAATTGTCAATCCTTTTCCTCACAGCGTTAAACCGGTCATCGGCTATCTCCAGAAGACTGGCAATCCGGGCAAACTCCCGCTGGATATCCCTGGGGATGCTGAAATCCGTCTTATATCCCAGTTCATGCTCGATTTCCGCCCAGGTGTGCTGAAGAACGGACCGAAGCTGGATCTCAAAGGGAATCTCCGTTAATTCCTCAGGAAAACCTTTGTCTTTAGGCAGGGTACAGACATAGTGTACAGACAGGTAGCCGAAGGACATGGCCGGAATCAGCTGTCGTTTGTCTGAGGACAGATACTGATCCACGACAAATGCTTTCTCGAGAACTTTAGAGAAAACATCTACCTGGTCGGAATAGTAGAAGATGACCCGATGTCCTACGATATCCGTAATATCATGGATTTCCTGGTATTTCCCTGCCTTCCTCATAATTTTTTCGTACAGGGATTCCCAGCTTTTAATCCGGCAGGTGATCTGCATGGGTTCGATTTCCAATGTGCCGATAGCACCGTTCAGTATATCCTCACTAATCTCCAGAAGTTTCTGATAGGAAGGTAAAAGTCTGTCGTATTCTGATAAGAGATAGTTGGTATTGCTGAACATAAGAGAGCTCCTTTCCGGCAGTGATTTTCATAAATATTCTAACATACTGGGAAAGAAATAAAAATCATTTGATTTGACCGTTCTCACTTAACCGTTGCTTTTTTATTAATTCCTTTTTTATAAAGCCATTTTTTATAAGCCGCTTTTTTCTTTGCAGGAACCCTGACTTTCACTTTCTTCGGCGTGCCTTTGAAAGCTTTAGCTCCTACTTTGGACGCCTTCAGCTGTGTTGATATAATCGTAATGTTCTTCAGCTTTTTGCAATTGCAGAAAGCTTTGGCTCCGATCGTTTTTATATTGGCCCCGATAATAACCTTGCCGATCTTTTTTCCTTTAAAAGCATTCGCTTTAATCGCAGTGACCTTATAGGTCACCCCATTCTTTTTGATCGTTGCCGGAATACTGACAGTTCCTGTTTTCTTGCTGCTGCCGGTACATGTCATTGTCTTACCGGCTGTTACCTGGAAAGCATTACCATTTATCTTTACCGTGGTTCCTTTAGGAAGGACTTTTTCTACATTACTGCCGGAAGGAATTGTCGGATTCTGATCGGGTTCACTGTCTGATCTGTCCCCGGGATCTGCAGGGTCAGATATCGGTTTGTCTCCAAAATATACCCTGTTATACACATTGTTATCCGGTGTGCCCAAATCATATTCTTCATTAGTTCCCGCTGCATAAAGCAGCCCGTCATCTTTGATCAAAAAGGATGTATTTCTGTTAGCCCATCCTGTCTGTACTCTGTCGATCACTTTCTTCGGCAGAACCTCATGATCCGTATTAGCCTTCGGGCCGGTCAATTTGCCGAATTTACCTCCATTGATACCCCAGCCCCACAAGTCTCCGTTTTCCATTAATACAGCACATGAGCCGATGTC
>CACXGS010000294.1 GCA_902767195.1 uncultured Lachnospiraceae bacterium
CGGAAGAGAAGAAAAAATAAATCCCTCACAGACACCAGTCTGCAGGGATGCAGTAAAAAGGTGTAATGGAGGCTTTACCTACCAATAACTCATCTATTGGGGGTCAAAGACCCAGTACAACTCGAGAACTGGTTTACACCTCCACTTTTCCCGCCACCACATTGCGGTAATCCTTTAGATTCTCGCGAAGCAGCTCGGGTATCTGCAGCTCGTAGGGACATTTGTCGATGCATAGCCTGCAGTCGATACAATCCTCAATCTTTTCCATTTCTTTCTGCCAGTGGTCGTTCAGCCAGCTCTGGCTGGGGGCCCGGCGCAGCATCAGAGACATACGGTTACACTGGTTGATGGTGATGCCGACGGTGCAGGGCATGCAGTAACCGCAGCCCCGGCAGAAATTGCCGCTCAGCTCTCTTTTCTCCCCATCGATGAAAGCCTGGGCTTTCTCATCCAGAAGTGGAGTATCCTTCATGTAGGACAGCCATTCCTCCAGTTCTTCTTCTTTCTGGACTCCCCAGATGGGAACCGTCCCGTCAAACTGGCTGACAAATGCCATGGCAGCCCGGGAGTTGGTGATCAGGCCGCCGGCCAGTCCTTTCATGCAGATGAATCCGACCTCATTTTCCTGACATAAGCGGATCAGGTCGATTTCTCTTTTATCTGCCAGATAGCTGAAGGGATACTGAATGGTCTCATAGAGGCCGGAGACCGCCAGCTCTTCTGCAATGCCGATCTTGTGGGCGGTCCCGCCTATATGGCGGATCTTTCCCTGTTCTTTAGCTTCCAGCATACATTCATACATACCGGTTCCGTCTCCCGGCTTCCAGCATTCTCCCATTAAGTGAAATTGATAAATGTCAATATAATCCGTCTGCAGTTTCTCCAGGGAAGTCTCCAGGTCGGCCCGGAAATCTTCCGGTGTTTTGGCCGCAGTCTTGGTAGCTATGATAATGTCTTTGCGATCGATGTAGTTTTGTCCGAAGGCAGCCCCGAGCTTTTCCTCGCTGTCACTGTAAGCTCTGGCTGTGTCAAAAAACCGGATGCCGCCATCGTAAGCACGACGGAGCAGATGAACAGCAGCTTCTTTACTGATTCTCTGGATCGGCAGAGCGCCGAATCCGTTCTGGGGTACCGTTATTCCGGTGCGGCCAAGGGTGATGTTTTTCATAATCTTATCTCCATTCCTGACAAACAGTTAATGAGAACAGGGATATTGCTCTGTTCCTGGTGAAAAAGTTACAGGATACTGCCGATCATTTCGGCAATCTGTGCCATTTCCTCTGCAGGGCGGACCAGTGCGAACCGGATATATCCTTCGCCCCGGGGGCCGAATGCGGTGCCGGGAGTTCCGATGATCCCGGTCTCGTCCATTAATTTCTCCACAAAGGACATGGAAGTATATCCATCCGGAACCGGCAGCCATACGAACATGGTGCCGTGGGAATCCGGCACATCCCAGCCGGCTTTTCTGAGACCGCCGCAGAGGGCGTCTCTTCTTCGCTGGTACTCCATACATTGGCTTTTTACCTCATCCATAGGTCCGGTCAGAGCGGCAACAGTCGCTTTCTGGAAAGGATAGGGGATGCCGAAATCGTACTGGCTGCGAAGGAGCTTCATGGCATCTATGATATCTTTGTTGCCGATCAGATAGGAAAGACGCAGCCCGGTCAGATTAAAAGACTTGGAAAGGGAGAAAAACTCTACCCCCACTTCTTTTGCTCCGGGAAGTGCAAGGAAGGAGAATCCTTCTCTGCCGTCAAATATAATATCAGAGTAGGCATTGTCATTGATAATAATGAATCCGTATTTCCGCGCCAGATCGATCATATCAAGATACATTTCCTTGGGGGCGGAAGCACCTACCGGATTAGAGGGGTAGGAGAGGACCAGGAATCTGGTTTTCCTGAGGATCTCCTCCGGAATCTCTGACAGATCCGGCAGGAAATCATTTTCTTTTACCAGTCCGTAGAAATGAATATCCGCGTCTGCAAGGAGAGCTCCAGCCTCGTAGATGGGGTATCCCGGATCGGGGAGAAGGACCACATCCTGGGGATCTGCCAGTGCAAGGCCCAGATGTCCCATTCCCTCCTGGGTACCGTGTACTCCGGTGATCTCCTCCGGAGTGATGTGTGCGCCGTATCGTTTCTCGTAATAGTTAACGATCGTATCGAGGACTTCCGGAGTATCTGTCAGGGAATAGCGGTAATTAAAAGGCTCTTTTACGGCCTCGCTTACGGCTTCCATGATGTGCCGTGGCGGCTGAAAATCCGGTGTTCCGATGGAAAGGTTGATCACTTTCCTTCCGGATGCCAGCAGCCGGGACTTCTTCTCATCCATGGCGGCAAATATTCCAGTCTGAAATCGGTCTAATCGCTTTGCTGCTTTATAGTTCATGATGGTGTTCCTCCTTGGATCCGATCGATTCGGATATTACTATGGAATTATAATGCACTGTTTTCATCGTTGTGTCAATCCGTTGCTTCTTGATCCGGGCTGTTATTGCAAATCTTATTCAAATCTGTGTTTTGGATTCCCGCAGATTGTGATATAGTATAAGTGATAACCGTGTACGGAAAAGAAATCACCATGGCCGGCTCTGTCCGGCCGGTGCCAAGATGTTTGAAAGGGGGAACTGACATGTCATATCCTGGAAGACCTGTAAATCAGTCTATTACAAGTATGAAGATTATTGCTAATATGAAGGATGAATTCCGTGAGCTGTATGATATTCCGGAAGATCATCAGAGCGTAGGTGTGATCACCTCGGATTATCCGGATATTCTTCACTGTGCTGTTGATGACGCAACCAAGAAGACACAGATTAAAGTGATCAGCTGTGATACCTATTATGGAGGAGCTTCCGTGAAATGGAGTGCCAACAGCGGATCTGCCTTCGCCATCATATCCGGAGCCAAAGTGGCAGATGTCAACAGTGCGATGAGAAGCATTGAGGACTATGTGAAGAGACAGAGATTCCTCTATGATCTGAAGGGCGACGGCAGCCTTCTGTATTTTGTTGGCCTGATCTCCCCGGCAGGCAAGTATTTCCAGGAAGAGCTGGAAGTAACAGGAAGTGACGCTCTTGCCTATGTTGCCGGTCCTCCTGTAGAGGCAATGTATGCCATTGACCAGGCTCTCAAAGGCGGCGATGTGAAAGTGGCTGAGTTTGCGGCACCTCCGGATTTCGACAACTGTGCCAGAGCCATTCTGGTGGGTAATGAATCTGCCTGCAAGAATGCCCTGATGGCCTTTGCCCAGGCAATGGAGCAGACCGGACGGGATCCTTTAAAGATCTGAGAGAAAAACAGGGTCTGAATCTAAAGATTTAAAGATAAGAATAGTATTTATAAGAATAAGCAGATGCCATGAGCTGTAATTTACGGTTCATGGCATTTTTCTGTGCAAAAAAAGACGGGGAAAATACAAGTAATATGGTGGAAAAATACAATTTCGCTCACAATAATATGCACGTGTACTTCTCCATACTGTGATAAAATAGAAAAAGCTTAAAATATGAACAACAATTTGCAGTTCATTTTCTTTGAGCAACTGTAATAACTTATCATTTTCTACACAAGAAAGGAGAAGAACATGAAGAAATTACTGACATTAATCTTGTGTCTGGCTATGGCAATGTCCCTGGCAGCTTGCGGAGGATCCGCCACGGAGGACGGGAAGAAAAAGGTAA
>CACXGS010000295.1 GCA_902767195.1 uncultured Lachnospiraceae bacterium
AGCAGAGTATGCTCTCATTTCTTCCTTTCTCACAGGAAAATGGCCGGTAATCAGGTCAAGCGTCTTCTCCATCTAGGCTCTTCTCCATTTCACACCGGCTCTGGTGTCCTCAAGAATGATGCCCTGTTCTGCCAGTTGATCTCTGATCTCGTCAGCCCTGGCAAAGTTCCTGGCCTTTCTGGCCTGCTGTCTCTCCTCGATCAGTGCTTCAATCGTCTCATCCAGAAGCTCTTCTTTCTTCTCTGTGATAATCCCCAGAATATCGCAAAGCTTCGTGATGGTCTCGTAAAGGTAACGAACATAAGCCATAGATCCTTCCGGTGCCGTGACATTGGCAAGCTTCACCAGCTCAAAAATGGCTGCGATGGCATCGGCTGTATTAAAGTCGTCTTCCATGGAAGCCTCGAACTTGGCGACCAGTGCCTCAGCTTCTTTCTTATTCTCCAGATCCTTCTGGGTGAAATCTTCTGCTCTTTCCGTCTCCATCAGGTCTCTGAGACGGTCTACGGAAGAAAGAATCCTCTCAAGACCGTTCTTGGATGCCTCCACCAGGGTATCGGCAAAATTCAGCGGACTTCTGTAGTGAGCGCTGAGCATAAAGAATCGAATCACCTGCAGGGGGTATTTCTCACTGATCTCCCGTACCGTAAAGAAATTACCGGCAGATTTGGACATCTTGGATCCGTCGATATTCAAAAATGCATTGTGCATCCAGTAATTGGCAAACTTCTCATGATTGCAGGCTTCACTCTGAGCAATCTCATTCTCATGATGGGGGAAGATCAGATCTTCTCCGCCGGCGTGGATGTCAATGGTATCTCCGATATATTTCTTGGACATGACAGAACACTCGATGTGCCATCCCGGACGTCCGTCTCCCCAGGGTGAAGGCCATGAAGGCTCTCCTTCCTTCTTAGGCTTCCAAAGCACGAAATCCATGGAATCCTCTTTCTCATCAGAGACCGCAATACGGGCACCGGCAATCATATCGTCCAGATTCTTGTTGGACAGCTTGCCGTATTCTTTGAACTTTCTGGTCCGGAAGTATACCGTACCATTCTTCTCATAGGCATATCCCTGGTCGATCAGCTCCTGGATCATCTGAATCATCCCGTCAATCTCTTCTGTCGCCTTGGGATGATGAGTGGCCGGCTTCACATTAAGACCTTCCATGTCCTTCTTGCACTCCACAATGAAACGCTCTGAAATCTCAGAGGAATCCACACCCTGGGCGATGGCTTCCTTGATGATCTTGTCATCGACATCGGTGAAATTAGAAACATAATTTACATCATAGCCCTTGTATTCAAAATAACGGCGCACCGTATCAAAGACCACCATGGGACGGGCGTTGCCGATGTGTATATAATTATAAACCGTGGGGCCGCAGACATAGATGCCCACTTTCCCTTCCTGAACCGGCACAAAGTCTTCTTTTCTGTTGGTTAAAGTATTATAAAGCTTCATGATTCTTCTCCTCTCATACAATCTCCATCACACAGCTTGCGGACAGAGGACAGATCTTTTTCAGACATTCTGCTCCTGCTCCGGGTCCATCCAGTGCGGAAAGCTCTTCTATATTCATACTTCCAAATAACCATGCGGTCAGATCGCCGATTCTGATCCGGCCTTCCTCCCCGCTGGTATCCTCTTTCTTAATATCTACTCTTCCGCCGGCACAGGAAATCCGATACAAACCATTCTGATCCGGCAGATGATGATCCTCCACATACAGGCAGGTGCTTCCATCCGCCTCGGACCGAAGCAGAGGCGCCAGCTTCTCCAGGTCCAGTATGCGGTACATAATCTTAGGTACCCGCCTGACAGGCATAGCCCTCACATGGTCTCCTGCCAGCTTCTGTCCACTGCAGTCCTCCATGGATTCGTCCATCACTATTATTACATTGGTATAATGGAACTCTCTTCTGCAGTAATCCAGAATATCCTTTACAAATGTCAGGACGTCCCCCATTGCAAAAATCCTTGAAATGATCAGACATTCGTACTCCACCGCCACGTTAAATCGACCCAGATATTCTTCTCCCCGGAAGACATAGTACATTCGTCCGAAATCACTGATGGCCTCCTTCTGAAGCCTTTTCAGATATGCTGCATCAATCAGGGTGCTGATGTCAAAGAGATCTCTCTTATATTCATTCTCCATACCGGCACAGGCAATCAGATCTTCCTCCGACAGCTCCGTGATAAATGTAAGATCAGACTCACCGGGCTCTCCGGTTATGATGACCTCCTGCTCCAGCTGACTCATACCGAATCGGAAATCAAAGGGCAGATAGTACGCCTCATCCGCAGGCATCAGGTAAGTGAAAGCCTCACCCATGCCTCTCAGGTATGAAAAAGCCGACTTAAGCAGGCCTCTCATCACTCCCTGACGGCGGTAATCCTCGTCCGTTGCCACGCCCACGATATAATGAGCCCTGATCCTGTTTCCGCCAACCTGCAGATTATAGGGATTCAGATGGATCATCCCTACAGGCAGCCCGTCATCCATCCGATTCATCAGGACTTTATTGTGTCCGTACACTTCGGAAAAATAAAAATCAGCATAGGGAACGGGATCCCTGAAATTCCTCTGCCACATATCATAGATCTGACGGATATCAGAACCGTCATCCCAAACAATCATATTCTATCTCCTCTATCAGGGCTTGGCGGAATCGATGTTTCCGCAGCATGCACCACATTTGTTCCCCGGACAGACACG
>CACXGS010000296.1 GCA_902767195.1 uncultured Lachnospiraceae bacterium
ATGATGTACACTTTCCTGCGGCCGAACTGGGGCGGATAATCCACCTGGGCCAGCAGCTCGCGCATTTCCTCCACCCGGCTGTTGGAAGCGGCGTCGACCTCCACCACGTCCAGGGAGGCCCCGGACTGGATATTCCGGCAGGCCTCGCATTCCCCGCAGGGATCCCCGTCCTTCGGGTTCAGGCAGTTGACCGCCCGGGACAGGATTTTGGCCGCGCTGGTTTTGCCCGTGCCGCGGCTGCCGCAGAACAGATAGGCATGTGCCACCCGCCCGGACTGCACCTGATTGCGCAGCGTCCGCACGACAGCCTTCTGCCCCACCATATCCGAAAACGTCTGCGGACGGAAACGACGATACAGTGCTTGGTATTCTTCCATACAGGCTACTGCCTCCTTAATATCCTGAACGGAAAACACCATATGATATCGTCAATTCTTCTTGTCATCTATATTCTCCGATCTCCAAACCATAATCTTTACAATAGTTTTCTATCAGGCTTACATCCCCTTCACTGCAGATGACCACATAATCAGAATTGCTGAAAATGTTATTTCCAAGCTCATGAACTGACGAAGGGATATAAACGAATAATAATGAGTCGTTATCAGCAAAGGCATAATCTCCAATACTAAGTATACCTTCTGGAATAATTACATACTGGAAAGAACCTATTCCGCGGAAAGCCTCTTCATCAATCTCAGAAAGTGCTGTAGGAAGCTTCAGCCCATGGAGATCACCATAAACCCGAACATTGCATTCAGCACTGTAACCTCCAGCCGCTGCCGTTACAATAGCATTCCCAGCTCCAACCGCTTTGATCAGTCCATCTTGGACTGTTACAACACTATCATCGCTTGTGGCCCATACAATCTCTGAGGATTCTGGAGCACGATCATCAAGAACCATGACCATCTCATCCGCAAAGGGCAGGCCTGCTGCAAGAGCAACGCGGTTTTTCGTGAATGAGAAAGGCTTCGATGTTACGGCAACCGTTACATCATTTACCATTTCGCTTCCTTCAAGAGCAAAATGAAGATGATATGTTCCGCTCGCATGTCCAAGAACTTTCAGGTTCGCCCGACCAAAGGAATTCAGACGAATCATGCTATTTTGAATACCAAGAGCCTCCAGGTCGCCCGAAACACTTACTGTCAAACCCTGAGTAACCTCTGCCGGTCCAGCAGATACGTTGATATACTTTTCTTCATCAATTATCAATTCTATGTCTTCCGCTGTAAATGTCTCTATACCTCTTAGCACGCTTTCGTATTGATAATCGCTGTTCATTGTCACTCCAGCATAACTGGTAACCTGTTCATTCACAACGAGATCTATAGCCGCACCAACTGGCAGAGAATTTGCTAATGTCAGTTGCACGTATCTGGCGTATACATTCTGGCTATTATTCGGATCCTCTTCAGCGTCAGGGAAGATTAAAACAAACTGAACGGTTTCATCATTGCATCTCAGACCAATATTTCCTTCAATTGAAGCGATATTCATATATTTATCAAATTCAATTGTTACTGCTTCTGATGATACAGATACTTGCTTAACCCTTGGTGCCACCATGCTGACCATGCCAAGATTGACATCTGTCTGTGGAGGAGGTACGATTAACCAATCGCTCTGCACCTCTTCATAACTTTTTTTCCAAAGTCTGACCTGCCATAATCCATCAGGCACGTCCCACGCATATGTTCCGTCTCCCCCTGTGATTTGAGGATTGATTTGATTATACGATCCCGCATCCCACTGCGATATCTCTTCATATGGATCATCATAGATATCATACTTGGTTTCCTTCTGCCAGATAGTAGCTTCTACACCCTCCAAACGGTTAGATAAAACAGCTTCATATACAAACCCATTAGGATCAAGTATAGGTTGGATTTTGTTACTTGTCACATGATAATTATCTGGATTGGATATATCACTGTGCAATAGTTTCGCTGTTTCTATCAAACTTTGATGTTCTTCTTTCATATGGGCATCATAAACACCAATTGCAATTTGCGGTATCGCGCCAATTTCCAAACCAATTCCTGGAAAACATGAAACAATATCGACAGCAACCATGCCCACTTTTGCTGTTGTATAAACCGCAATTTCCCCTAGAAGCGCCCAGAGATCATCAACGTTTGCATTTGGATTTTTCTGCTTTTCCTTCATGATAAGTTCACCAATCTGGATTGCATCTCTTCCCAGATTAATTATATCCCACCCATCCATTCCTAATCCGACACCAGAAATAGCGCGTGAAATACTTTTTGCAGCAGCAAATGCTTTTGCATTTTTTGATAACTTTATCAATGCCTCGTCTATTTTTCCATTGTTTCTATCAAGTAAGTTTAACCTACTTTTCAAAACGTTCCTATTATGTTGATTTCTTAGCAATTCTCCTTCTTGTGCATGTGTTAATGACCCGGCGTTTTCCAGTCGATTAATCTCTAGATCTAACACCTTTATTTCTTCCTGAGTTTTTGCATACTTTATTGAATTTGTTGATTTTTCTTGATTCAAGACTTTCTTTGACAAATCAACAATTTCCACTCCAGCATCCAGCATGTTGCCAAATATCTGCAGCTTATCATTGATTGGATCAGCAATTGCCTTAACCCTATCTGTCTTCGCAATTATCTCGTCATATTTATTGCCTATTAACGATGGATCATAGAAGTATGAAGAAGCTGTCGGTTTACTGATGGTACATTCATTGTTTATTTTAATTATTTCTCTTCCCGGATTATTCGCATCAACATATGATTGAATAATTGACCCATTTAACGATATTGAACGAGATTGAATTAGAGAATCTTTCGAATTGGATAAAACTTCAATATAGAAGTTCGGTAAAGCAGGATTATAGAATTTTGAATTTCCATCATAAACCATTTCTAATAGCTCTGTAGCAGCATCTGTCATTTCTGCTTGAGCATTGCTTAACATTGCTAAATAGGTATTATACTCATCCAGTAAATTATTTATTGTTTCAAATTCACCATCAACATCTTCTAACAAATCAGCCATATCGTAATCAATGTTCTCATCTGCCATTTCATCAATTTCTTTCATATTTGCAATTTGCTCATTCGAGAAAACAATATCCTCATTGGTAACTAACTCTACACTTACGCTGGTCGGAAGTGCATAAGACTGAAAATTCCTTTGACAAATCCACTTGGTTTCGCTTGTCTTTTCTGCCGCAAGCGTTGTCGTTTTCCCATTCGATAATTCAAGTATCACATATACCCCTGTTAATGCAGAGAGATTGCTTCCTTCTACCTCTACATCAAAAGCTATTTCAGGATATAATGTATTAAATAAAAAACTAAGATTACCGGAAATACTTGCAGCCGTACTCTCTCCCAAATGTCCATTGATCATCGGAATTACCATGTTTACCGCATCCGAACCATGGGCATTTGTTCGTAGGGTAACAGATTTCACATAAATCGGATTCTCAACATAATGATACTGAATCAAAGCCGGCTCTGATTCAATTACCCCGTAGACAGTCTCAAACGTCGCCGTTATCCTATGGCTTGTATAAGTATAAGCATTCACCAGCTCGAAATCCACATTCCAGGCTCCAGTTTTATCCGTTTCTGTCCGCGCAACCTCCACGTCATTGTCATACAATGTCACTTGGGCTGTTCCGGAGACTTTTCCCGAAGCATTGTTCATAACGGAATTGGTAGTCCCCGGCACAGAAATGGTCAAGCCTTCCGCCGCATACCGAACCGGGGTCATGGGAAGCGAGATTTTTTCTCCGTTTTCAGTGAAATTGAACGTACCCTCAATTTCATATTCCCCACCGGCCAGCGGAAGCAGACATACTCGCAGCATCTCCTCGCCGTGTTCTACCGGAATAATGATTAATCCGTTCTCCTGCTGATTATAATTTGCTGATTCTTTATTAATTGTAAGTGTTTCTCCTGCAATCACACACTTTTCCGGTAGCTGAATCGCCCAATACATATCCGTAGCCATAGATTCAAAAGAATCTCTTAGTTTGGCACTTGCTTTGAGCGTAAAATATTTTCCAGCTTTAGGAGCTTTGCTGTTTGTTGTAAAAGAAACACTTTCAAAATAACTGCCAATGGCGTAAGTCTCCGGCACTTGTCCGAAAGATTCCATCGTCACTGTCCCTTGCCGAATCGTGACTGTTCTTATCAGATAATCATCATTTTCAGTCAATCCCAGGCGAAGCAAATCGGCGCGCTTATAGGGAGTCGCAGCACAAGCTTCCGAACTGATAAGAACAGCCGCATAAGTCCCATCAGTCAATCCAATCGTATCTATGCTTCCAGAACCAGAGAACCCGGTCCAGACCAGCTTTTCTTCATGGTCATATAGGAACATGGTGACTGTGCCTTCACTCTGATAGTTTGCGGACAGGATTCCGCGCTGAGCAAAAGCATAATCTACCGTTGCATCGGCAGCAATAATTATCGTTTTTTCGGCAGGCAGGAAGTCATTGTTTACTGCCTCCATCCTGATTTTTACCTGATCTCCAGCATTTACTTGGCTGCCAAGATGCAGTTCATTTCCTTCCATCACATAAGCCAGGTTCTGCATTCCGCTGGTCTCATTGCTTATCCGGAAAAGAACATTTTCCCACGCATCATATGCTCTGCTCATTCCGTGCGCTGAAGTATAAATGCCCGCAAGTCTCAGAACAAAGTCATTTTCATTTTCATTCTTTTTTAGATACAACGAGACCGCACTGCTGTTTCTGTTCACCGTAATATTCAGCTGCGAAGGCTGATCATATTCCAAAGCAATTTGGCCAGAAATCGAAACGTGGGCTGTCAGTTCAGTTCCCAAAGGCATATTATGCACATCCTGGCCTACCGCAATCTGATTTCCTTCTCTGTCTGTCCATAGTATTTCCGCAGAGTCAGAAACATTCTTTAACCTGCTGTCACGTATCGTCAGATGAACGCTTGCGTTTTCATACAGTTGAGGAATCTGGACTTCTGTCTTGCTTCCCCCTATCGTTATGGGATGGACTTCTGATAAACGATAGCCCAGGGCATTCCTGATAAATAATTGGTATTGTCCGTTTTCTTCAATTCCATAGAAGACATACTTTAAGCTTCCGTCCATGGTTTTGATGTATTCTGTTCCATTATGGGCAAGTACAAGCGAAAGGCCTGCATATTTAGCCAAATCTTCTTCAGGAAGTGTGATTGCAATAGATTTTTGGTCATTATACGCATATGGTACAGCGTTTTTCTCCGCCCAGTTTTCCGCATAGCTGTCCGGATAAACTGTGAGTAACAATGCTGGGCAGTCTGTAAAATTTTCATCATCAATGATGGAAATAGTTCTTGGCAGATTCACCTTTGTGAGCGCGGGACAATTTACTATAGCATTTCTTGCTATAGAGTCGACTCCTTCCAGGATCGTAATTTCGGAAAGAGCTTCAAATCCGGAAAACATGCCGGAAGGAATCTCAGAAACACTGTCAAAAATGGTCACACATCTTAACGAATCTTTTATAGAATAAAACACATAACTGGAAGCATACGCATCATTCAAAATCAATTCGTCGACATCGGAATTCTTATAGAAGGCATAATCATAGACGGATTCCACATTTTCTGGTATCTCAACTTTCGTTGCGCTCCCAGTGTATGAATACAGCGTAAGCTTTTCTTTCCCGTCGACTGTCGTATATCGGAGCCCAAACGATGTGTCTTCTCCTACATAAAAATCATGATTTATTCCTGATACTGTCCTGGCTGTTACACTGTCAGGATCGCAATATACCAGTGCGTCACATCCGGTAAATGCATTGTAGTTATAACCATAACCGCTTCCGCTGCTTTTTAAAC
>CACXGS010000297.1 GCA_902767195.1 uncultured Lachnospiraceae bacterium
AGTATTTCTCCCCGATATGCACAAAAAGAACAGTCTCTGACTTTTCCCTCTTTATCGGTGACATGTTCAATCCTAAGGGCTTCTTTCCCCTGCCGGACTTTACTGCGGTTATAAAGCTGATCAACGCTGTGGCCGATCATCATTCGTACCAGTTCCGACTCTTCTATACTTTTCATGTCTGCTGTCCCGATATATTTTCCATCCCTCATCACAGTGATCCTGTCCCCGATCCTTCCGTACTCCTGCATACGATGGGATATATATATGATTCCAAGGCCCTTCTTCTTTAATTCAATAATTTTGTCAAAGAGAGAATCCACTTCCTTTTCAGAAAGGGAAGCAGTAGGCTCATCAAAAATAATGATCTTGGGATTCATGGACAGGACTTTAGCAATCTCAATCATCTGCTGTCTGGCAACCCCCAGGCGGCAGACCGGCACTGTCACGTCGATGTCCTCACTGCCAAGATCTGCCAGCAACTTTTCCGCATCTCCGATCATCTTTTTTCGTCGCAATATTCCTGTTTTTCCATATACCGGTTCCCTGTGGAAGTAAATATTCTGGGCAGCATTCAGCCAGGGAATCATGGTCAACTCCTGATAGACGGAAGCAATGCCGCATTTCAGGGCATCTGCGGGAGAGGAGAAGTCCATCTCCTGACCATCCAGGTAAATGGAACCCTGATCCGGTCGAATATATCCCAGAATACATTTGGACAGGGTGCTTTTGCCTGCTCCGTTCTCCCCGGCCAGAATATGAACTTCTCCCGGGTACAGGTCAAAGCTAATATGGTCCAGGGCTTTGACCCCGGGAAACTGTTTGGATAAATTGTCTACACGCAATAAAGGTTCCATGGAAATCTCCGCCAAAAAGAAGGCCCGGTTATTCACCGGGCCACATGTCTTATTCAAACCATCTGTCATTATCAATATAATCCTGAACTTTATCCTTTGTGATCAGGGGATCGTGCCTTTCTGACGGGAAAGGAACGAAATACTCTTCCGGAAGAGTACCATCATTCAGGTATTGTACAATATAGGAAATTGCCAGATATGTGGATCCGTAGGGATCTGTGTTGTAAGTGACATACAAATCTCCGTCTTTCACTGCCTGCGCCGCATCTTTGGAGCCATCCTCTCCGCCGACAAAAACGCCTTTGATCTTCTGTTGCTTAAGTGCCTGAATAGCGCCAATCGCCATCTCATCATTGCAGCTGACAACAATCTTAAGGTCTTTGGCAATGTCCGGCACCTGAAGCAGATTCTCCATGACGTCATTGGCGTCTTTCCTCTTGCTATAAGCTGTCTGGGATGCAGCAATCTCCATATCCGGATACTCTGCAATGGCATCCTGGATTCCCTTTTTACGTTCTTCCATATTCTGAACGCCCGGAGGGCCTTCCAGAATAATGGCTTTCCCCTTGCCGCCGGCAGCTTCGCAGAGTTCCTTGGCAACCAGGTAACCGGTCTCATAATAATCCACGCCGCTTCTCATAAAAGCTCCACTGTCTGGTGCTGTCCCTATGGCGGCAACCGGGATTCCCTTATCATTGGCAGCATCCACCACGGGCTGAATCCCTTTAGAATCTGAGGGATGGATAACAAAACCGTCCACGCCCTGCTCCATCAGTGACTCCATAATGCTGACCTGTTCACTGATATCGTCCTGATTGGACGGAGCCAGAGTCTGCACTTCAATACCCATATCCTTAGCTGCCTGATCTCCGCCGGCCCACATGCCCAGCATGTAGGGATTGGTGGAGTTCCTGGTCATTACTACAATCTTGTAAGGCTTCTTCGCCTTAATGTCCGTTGATATTCCTCTGCCGATCCCCGTAACGGGAAGCGGAAGCTCAGTCTTGGCATAGGTGCTGGCGCGATTGGAATTCACATTCTTGGAAAAATCCTCATTCACCTTGGCACCGGTACTGCTCTCTGTTAAATCAAGTCCCGATGTGGTCTCCTCTCCTCCGGCTTTTCCACATGCAGCGAGGAAAATCATCATACCCAAAGCTGTCAAAACATAAAGAAGTCTTTTTTTCAATTTTCCCTCCTACAGATAACGCTCTCTCAGGCTCTTGAGGAAGCGGTTCTCACTTACGACAGACTCCTGGGAAGCGGAAGCTCCCTCACCGGAAATGCTCATGCCAAGTTTCACTGCTGCCTCCATATATTCCGGATGCTCGTCGACAGCGTCCGGTCCGCCAAGACCGTTGCAGAGAAGCTCCCCACAGGGCTCAAATTTAAGCAGAGTGTTAACCAGGTTAAAAGTCTCTTTCATCGCTCCGAAAACTGCCGGATCCGGGCTGTTGGCCGTAGCGATCAGATAAGTTTCCTTCACTGTGCAGAGTTCTCTTCCCTTTGGTGCTGCATAGGGGTAAAGACGGTCAATCACCTTCTTGATCTGAGAGGTGAAGCTCTTCCAGTATACCGGAGATACCAGTACAAGGACATCCGCCCATGCCATCTTCTCATGAAGAAGCACACCATCATCCTTCAGGCCGCAGAAGCCCCGCTGATGGCAGGAAGCATCGCCGTGACAGCCATCCATATCAAGGCCGCAGGCATCAAGAATCTCTACCTTGTTGCCGGATGCTACAGCACCGCCTGCAAAAGATGCAGCCAGCTTGTTGGAGTTTCCGTTGGGTCTCGGACTACCTGTAACAATCAGAACATTTTTTGCCATGTCAATAATTCCTCCCGTAAAATTAAAAATCTCAATGTGATTATCATTCAATCTTTACAACTGCAATAAATTCCCTATGATATTCTTTTTTTGATAAGTCCATAGTGGCGCACCCCGGTAAAAGGCAAAAATCCGGTCCTCCGGAATCGGCACATAGGACATAAAAATCTCTGTCATCTCGACAAGAACCTGCTCTAACAAAGCTCTGTCATATTTCTCTGCGACTTCATCGATTACTGTTATTTCAATCGACGCGCAGGGCGAAGAGGCATCCTCGCCAAACAGCATAAAAGCCTCATCCTGAAAATCCGCCATAACAAAGTCACCCTTCTCACAGGGAATCTTCTCGATGGCCTTTTTGAAATCAACCATCATGCGGTA
>CACXGS010000298.1 GCA_902767195.1 uncultured Lachnospiraceae bacterium
TACATATGGATCGTGACTGGCGCCCTCATCGGGATGAACTGGTAATCTCCACCAAGGCGGGATATGACATGTGGCCGGGACCTTACGGCGACTGGGGAAGCCGTAAGTATCTGATAGCCAGCATAGATCAGAGCCTTAAAAGAATGCATGTGGATTATGTAGATGTTTTTTATCATCATCGTCCGGATCCGGAAACTCCACTAGAAGAAACCATGGCAGCGCTGGATTATATCGTACGTTCGGGACGGGCGCTTTATGTCGGAATATCCAATTACAAGCCTTCCGAAGCCCGGCGCGCCATTGAAATTCTGCGTGATATGGGGACTCCCTGCCTCATTCACCAGCCACGTTATAACATGTTCGACCGCTGGATTGAGGACGGGCTGACTGATGTGCTGCGGGAAGAACATGTGGGGTGCATCTGTTTTGCGCCTCTGGCAGGAGGACTGCTCACAGACCGTTATCTGGACGGCATTCCTTCCGATTCTCGCGCTTGTCATGACCCGCGTTATCTTAAACCGGATGCGATAACAGAAGAAAAGCTCGTCAAAATCCGTGCATTGAATGAGCTGGCGGCGGGACGCGGACAGAAACTCAGCCAGATGGCGCTGCAGTGGGTACTCAGGGATCATGTTGTTACCTCCGCCCTGATCGGCGCCAGCCGTCCGCAGCAGATCCTGGATAATGTTCAGGCAGTTCACAGCCCCTCTTTTACACAGGACGAACTTCAGGAAATAGACCGCATTCTCAGAGATATGTAGAATCGAGATTCTGTCCGGATAAGGAAGAAATGAGGTATTTATGAAGGCATTTGTTGGTAATCAGACAGGCAGGTATGTGATCATCGGGCTCCAGAAGGATGATCTTGTGCTGGAGAGCATTCAAAAAGTGATTGATGAAAACGGAATCAGAAATGCCATTGTCACCAGCGGCATAGGCGCAGCTTATCACATGCGCTGGCATCACATCAAAAATACAGATGACAGGCCCACGGACATGATCCATGAGCTGGACGGGCCGATGGAAATAAGCAGTATCGGAGGCCTGGTGATCGACGGAAAACCCCATCTGCACTGCGCTTTTGCGGACCATGACCGGGCTTTTGTAGGCCATCTGGAAGAGGGATGCAAGATCCAGTATGTAGGCGAGATCAGCATGATCGAACTTCTGGATGTGGACCTGGCCAGAATAGCGGACGAGTTTGGCGTAAAACATCTGGATGAGCGCGAATAAGACGGTGCGAAAAATGCGGCTGCGATCCGCCGGAGGCTTTAACTCAGTCGGGGATTGTCACCCGCCACTGAGCAGAGTTTTTTATAACCCACCGCCTTTAGAGGCGGGGGACTCCCCGACTGAGTTGAAAGCGGAAGAAAACAGCATTGGCTTGATGAGATCAAAAGAGGACACTGGAGCGCGGCACGGCTATTGCATGAACTGCTGAGTAAAGGTGTCTTTTTTAAGACCCTGGGTGAAAGATCAAAGGCTCTGTTATTGACGGAGGGCGATGAACTGATCTCCTTCTGCATATATGCCCAAAGAGACGATATCTGGCCGACCGATCTTTCTCCCTGGATGGGATTTGTCTTTACATTCCCGGAACACAGAGGGCACCATTTTGTGGGACTTTTGTTCGAAGAGGTGGAAAGAAGGGCAAGAAGAGACGGTTTTCCTGAGGTATATATTTCTACGGGCCATACAGGGTTATATGAGAAATACGGCTGCGAATTCAAAACAATGATGAAGGAATGGGAAGGCAAAATGTCCAGAGTCTATGTGAAGAAGTTTGATGGTTCAGAAATAATGGAAGAACTACAGGACAACCAGTGGCCCTTCGAATATACGGATCATGACAGAAGGATAGCCAGAGCGGTCGTGTTTGACGATGAAGGATACTATTATTTTGTTCGTGTTGAACGTGATGATGATTTCGGAAAAGCCACACTGATAGAAACCTCCGGCGGCGGAGTCGAAGCCGGTGAGGATCTGGTCTCAACCATTAAGCGGGAACTCAGAGAAGAATTAGGCGCCAAAGTGGAAGTCGTCTGTAAAATCGGAGTCGTCAGCGATTACTATAATCTGATCCACCGGCACAATCTGAATCATTATTTCCTTTGCAGAGTGATATCATTCGGTGATAAAAACCTGACCCGGGATGAAGTGGAGGATTTTCACCTGTCCACATTGAAGCTGACTTACGAAGAAGCCGTCGCTGAATTTGAAAAGTGTAAAGATACCAGGCTGGGAAGACTGATTGCCGACAGAGAGATCCCGGTACTCAAAAAAGCGCAGATGAGACGGCGTATACAGACGCAGATGACCGACAACTCTGACAGGGAAATGCCCCGGTAAAGAGACAGGAGAAAAGATGATAAGATTTATAGAAGCTGCCGATGATAGAAGAAGGATCGCCAGAGAGATCCTTGAAGACCTGACCGACTGGTTTGAGGTGGAAGAAAGCAGGGAGCAGTATATTGCAGATTCAGCGGGACAGCCTTTCTGGGCTGCTGTCGATGACGGTATGATCAGAGGCTTTATCTGTCTTAAAGAGACCGGGAAAGAGACAATGGAACTCGCCGTAATGGGAGTCCGCAGGGAGTGTCAGAGGAAGGGAACAGGAAGGAGGCTTTTCGCGGCCGCCAGAGATTATGCCGCCCGGAAAGGATATGAATTCATCCAGGTCAAGACGGTCCGCTCAGGCATATATGAGGACTATGACATTACCAATGAATTCTATAAGAGCCTCGGCTTCAAAGAACTTGAAGTATTACCGGATCATTGGAATAAAGA
>CACXGS010000299.1 GCA_902767195.1 uncultured Lachnospiraceae bacterium
GAAGTTAGCAGTTAGCTCGGCGGGAGTGGGCAACGCCGGAGCGTCGGAATCCAATCGCCTGGCTATTGGGTTTTGCGACACCGTTCAACCCTGCAAACCCATATTTTCGATACAAGTTTAAAAAGACCGGCACTACACAGCCGGTCTTTTCTATATTATTCCACGGATATCATATAATAGTAGATCGGCTGTCCGCCGTAGTTTACTTCCACTTCACATTCGGGACAAACCTCTTCGATAGACTGAGCCATCTTCTGGGCATCCTCCTCTTTCACGTCCGCGCCGTAATAGAGGGAGATCAGCTCACTGTCTTCATCCACCATGGAAAGAACAAGGTTCAGAGTAGTTTCTGTCAGATCCTTCCCCACAGCTTCGATTCCGTCATCGTCCAGGCCCATGATATCTCCATCATGAATCTCTTTACCATCAATCATGGTATCCCGGACAGCATAGGTGACCTGTCCGGTGGAAATATACTGATAGCTTCCCTTCATGTTCTCCACATTTGCATCGGTATCACTGTCCGGCATATATCCTACCATAGCAGCGATTCCCTGAGGAATGGTCTTTGTGGGAATCACAATAACTCTTTTGTCCTCTGTCAGTTCTGCTGCCTGCTCGGCTGCAAGGATAATGTTCTTATTGTTGGGAAGAACCACCACGTTCTTTGCGTGGGTATTCTCAACAGCCGTCAGGATATCCTCCGTGCTGGGGTTCATGGTCTGGCCGCCTTCGATGATGGAATCCACACCCAGCTCGCGGAAGATTTCAGAGAATCCTTCCCCGACAGAAATGGCAATAAATCCTATCTCTTTATCAGGAACCTTGTTTTTCTCCTGTTCAAGACGCTCCTGCTCGGCTTCCTCCTGTCTCTGGATCTCGGCTTTCCGCACAGCATCCTTAATCAGCTTCTCCTCATGCTCGATCCTCATATTGTCGACCTTCATGTTGGAGAGAGCTCCGTAGGTCAGGCCCTTTTCGAAGGCATTACCCGGATGGTTGGTATGTACATGGATCTTACAGATCTCATCATCGGCAACGCATACCAGGGAGTCTCCGATGGAGAGAAGATATTTCTTCAGCTCTTTCTCCTCGGAAGCTTCCAGGGGCTTATTCAGCAGAATGATGAACTCTGTACAGTATCCGAACTTAATATCATCTGTAGAAATGTGCTCCGGTTTGCCGATCACAGGTTCTGCGGCTTTTTCAACTTCCGGAACCACTACTTCCGTCACTTTACCGGTCAGAGCATCCAGGATACCCTGAAGGACTTCCATGAGTCCCTGTCCGCCGGAATCCACGACACCGGCCTCTTTAAGTACCGGCAGCATATCCGGTGTTTTAGCAAGGACTTCATATCCGTAAGCAACAACCTCTTCACAGAAAGGAATCAGTTCCATATCCGGATTCTGTGAGAGCTCTACAGCCTTATCAGCCAGGCCCTTTGCTACCGTAAGAATAGTTCCTTCCTTGGGCTTCATAACTGCCTTGTAGGCAGTGTCAACAGCTTTCTGGAAACCGACACCGATCGCTTCCACTCCCAGGACTTCTTCCTTCTGGATTGCCCTGGTAAAACCACGGAACAGCTGGGAAAGGATAACACCGGAGTTACCCCTGGCACCTCTTAATGAGCCGCTGCTGATTGCCTTGCATACATTCTCCATGGTGGGATTCTCGATGGCGGCAACCGCCTTAGCCGCAGCCATGATCGTCATGGTCATATTACTTCCGGTATCTCCGTCCGGAACCGGAAATACATTTAATTCATTAATGTATTCTTTTTGTGAATCGAGCCGGTTCGCACCTGCCAAAAACAACTTCTGAAGTGTTTTTGCATCAATAGAATTCTTCACAATAGGTGTCCTCCTTCCGCCATCAATCCACAATTCTTACGCCTTCAACATAGATGTTGATCTTCTCAACCTCCATATCTGTCAGGCTCTCAACTTTATATTTCACGTTCTCGATGAGGTTCTCTGTCACAGTCGCAATAGATACGCCGTAAACTACAATAATATGAAAGTCAATACTGATCTTATTGTCTCTGATCTTGACCGATACTCCCTTGGTGATATTATCTTTCTTCAGGAGACGGACAAGCCCGTCTGTTACATTCACGGAAGCCATACCCACGATACCGAAGCATTCCACTGCGTTCATGCCGGCATACTTGGCGATTACTTCCTCATTGATAATGATCTGACCTAAATCTGTCTGAATATGTCCTTTCATTATTAAACCCTCCGCCATGTTAAGAAATTCTAATAAGAAAAAAGAGGGAATCAATCTGATTCCCTCATAACTGTCATCTTCATTCTTCCTGCAGGTCAGGGATCAGAAAATTCCTACACCCAGGGACAGAATTTATGCACGCTCTACTTTGCCGGATCTTAAGCAAGAAGTACATACGTACATTCTCTTGGCAGCACCATTCACCTTCACTCTAACAGACTTAATGTTAGACTTCCACATCTTGTTTGATCTTCTATGTGAATGACTGACCTTGATTCCGAAATGAGCACCTTTATCACAAATAGCACATCTAGCCATGACTGCACCTCCTCGCCAGTTATATTAAGCCTTAAAGACTTACAACGATACTATACTAGCAGAAACAATCTCAAAATGCAAGAACAAATTGAAAAAAGTTTCGATTCCACAGTATCCGTCTTGACTGGCATGTCGCCATGGATTCCATCGGAGTCGTCCTGACTATTCCACATCAAGGGAATCATCCAGGACTTCGTCTTCCTCCGACATAATGTCATTGACCGTATCAAGAACTGCCTGGTCCTCTCTTCCCTTTGTGTGGATCAGGTTACTGATCTTGTCCACTGCATCCGGAACCATATCAAGCACTTTATTCATCGCATCAGTTGCCTTGATATGAACCAGCCGGGTACTTCCGTCCTTGATGATCAGAATGGCCGAAGGAGACATCTTACCGTTCATTCCACCGACACTGCTCTCGGAAGCTTCCTTTCCGAAATCACCGGAACCCATGCCGAATGACACATCCACCAGTGGAACGATCAGGGCATCCCCTACCTTTTTGGGGTCTCCCACTACCGTTTTGGTTGAAAATACTCTCTCCATCCCGCTAAACAAAGTATCTACAGTGTCTTTAAAATTGTTTTTTGCCATCTTATAATTCTCCTTTCAAGGCCATAATGATCAGCCTGCGCGTCTCTTTCTTCCATAACAATATCAGCAGCAGATAAAGAAGGTATGCAAGTCGGATTCTTCCCCTTCCCTCCAGATGTCCCTGTAACAATTTATCGTCCAGATCAAACCGGGGTGTAACCGTCAGGTTCTTTCCATACAGAGGATAGAGCATGGATACATAGCCGGTCGCTTTGCCGGTCTCATACCCGTCACCCAGGCTGTATTGCACAGAACCTGTCAGAGTCCTTGGTCGTATATGATAAAGGAGCTTCTTTAATACTCCCAGTCCGATCTGCAGATATGCTTTTACCGGATGTCCTTTCAGGCGGTCTGATGTTCTTTCTATAATAGAAAAAGGCTCCTTGATCTTCTCAAAGATAACGCCGGGGTCTGCCAGGAATCCGCATATCTTCACTATGATATCAGCAAGTTTATCTAAATAAGTCTCAATGATATTTCTTCTGCGAACACGTTTCTGATAGGGAGGGCTTTCCTCAACATCCTCTTCTGCTTCTTCCGGCAGACTTTCCTGCATCGTCTCCTCTATCATCTCCGTGCTTTCTTCCGGTTCAGACTCCGGCAGGCTCTCTTGGCTTTCTGCCACAGCTGCTGCCGGTTCCTGCTCCTCCTTCTTCGCCGGGGTATCCGGCTTCGCAGGGACTGCATCCTCCTCCGGCTCTCTGCTGTCAGCCAGGGTAAACCACGCCAGCTTCAGGGAGTAGTCAGCATTGAGATTGACAGCAGACAACTTCAGGCGCAGCAGCGAAAGAAGCCATGTTGCCCGAAGGCCCAGCTTAATCTTCAGTTCCTCCGGCTTATCCAGCTCAAAAGAATACCGGACAGGCACGAACAGGACCAGGAAAATGAGCAGAAGCAGGATTCCCAGCAAGGCCAGCAGAATCCATCCGATGACCTTTAAAATGCTTAAAACAATCATGAATAACTGCCTCCTATGCTTAATACTCCTCGAGAAATCTCTTCATGTCCCCGAGAGCTCCGGCCCGGTCAGCCTCTTCGAAGATTCTGCGAACGATTCCTCTGGCTTCACTTCGGCTTTTGGCAATACCCAGCACGCGAAGACCTCTCTCCTGATAGAAATCATGTTCCGACTCTTTCAGCGAAAGAATATACATGAGAGAACCCTGTGACGCCCCGGTTGTAATCAGGAAAGCTTTCTCTTTTTCATTGCTTCCAAGATTCCTGATAATGCCGGGAGCACGATCTTTAATTTTCCTGCCGATTATCACATGTCTGGATATTTCCATAATTCGTCTCCCGATATCACTTCACATGTGTATGTGTAAATAAATGATCATTGCAATATTCAAAATTACCGTTGCATTTGGAACAGTAACGGAACTCCAGGTCCGGATTATCCTTTTCCGTTCTCCCGCACACGGCACAGCGATGACGGACTTTCTCCGGCTTCATGGTGGTCTCTGTCTTACCTGCTGCCTGCCGGAACTGACGGCGTCTCTTCACCTCAGCAGGTCGGATCTTCCGGAAATCCCTGGAGGACAGGAAGAAGAGCAGGAAATTCAGGAGGCTCATCACAATACAGATTCGGATACTGATGTCGCCACCGTAAAAGTCCCAGGCCAGGAGCAGCAGATCCAGCAGTGCAAGCCATTTCACTTTCAGGGGGAGGACACCGTATAAATAGACAGTCACCTCCGGAAAGATTGCTGCGTAGGCAAGGAACATCGATAAGGTCAGATAGTAGGTATCAAGATAGATCGATGTCTGAGACATACCCAGAGCTCCGGCAACCGCATAACCGATAAAGCCGCCGGCCAGAATACCCAGAAGACCGATCACAATATACATGGTAAAACGAAAAGCTCCCCATACCTGGACCAGGGACTGGCCGATCATATAATAAAAGAGCATGATAAAAACCAGGAAAAGGAGTCCGATCAGGCTTCCGGAGGGCTGTACCGACAGTACAAAAGTAAAGATCCTCCAGAACTGATGCCCCTTAATAACCAGATATGGATTAAAACAGGTAATCAGGTAAAAAGCACCATTTGTGGCATAGTTCATCACTGTCCCAATGGCATATAATATTACAATATATAAAGGCAGATTAGGAAGGGAAAACCTTCCGAATCTCCGCTCCATTCGATTCAGCCAGTTCATAAATTACCTCCGGGAAAAGTTATTTCAGACGCTTACTCTTTCCGACATAAATTCCGGTGACAATCGTACAGATTACAATACACGCAACCATCATCCAGAAACCCTCGGCTTCCCTGGCAAAGGGTATCCCGTTCAGGTTCATACCGATGGCCCCGGTTATGATAGTGGGAACAGTCAGCACCACAGTGATAATAGACAGGAACTTCATCACTGAGTTCATGTTATTATTGATAATATTGGCGTAGGCATCCATGGTTCCATTTAAAATATCACTGTATATCTTGGCCATCTCGATGGCCTGTTTGTTCTCGACGATTACGTCCTCCAAAAGCTCCTCGTCATCCTCAGTCCGCTTAATGGAACTGTTGCGCTTAAGCTTCTCCAGGACCACTTCATTTCCACGCAGTGAAGTATTCAGATAAACCAGTGACTTCTCCAGATCCAGCATCTCGATGAGCTCCTCATTGCGCTGTTTCTCCTGGAGCAGGGCTTCAATCTCCTCGCTCTTTCGGTCAATGACCTTCAAATACTGAAGATACATGGATGCATTCCGGTAGAGCATCTGATAGAGGAACCGTGTCCTGTTTTGAGTAGAGGTATTGCGGACTCTTCCGTCCATAAATACTGTGAGAACCGGACTATCCTCCAGACAGACGGTAATGATTACGTCATCTACATAGAAGATGCCGAAGGGAATGGTGTCATAGTATTCTCTGTCATTCTTCTCTTTGGTTGTGGGAAGATCCATGATCAAAAATGTATACTCATCTTCCACTTCCATACGGGAACGCTCTTCATCGTCCAAAGGACTCTTCAGATCATCCATATCAATATGAAACCGTTTCGAAATCGTGCGCAGTTCCTCTACACTGGGAGCTGTCAGTGCAATCCAGCTGCCTGCTTCGATATCGGTAAACTCCTGCATTCCGATATCGGTCGATCTAAATACTCGAATCATATATCATACCTCTTTGTCACCGTAAAATACTTATTCCATCTAAAGATTAATTATATGAAAGTCTAAAGGCTTTGTCAAACCGATTAACTGCTTTTTACAGGTTTTCCGCTTGTTCATTCATTATTCTATTATTTCAGGGAAATGAGTTGTTTTTTTTAACTGCCTCCTTTATAATAATATGATGTTCAATTGTTTTTACTATATTAAAGGAGACCAGAACAACCATGGATTATTCACTTGGAATTGACATTGGATCAACTACAGTAAAAGTCGCCGTCATCGACAAGAGCCACAAGGTTCTCTTTGCCTATTACCGCAGACATTTTGCTAACATAAAAGAGACTCTTCGGGATCTTCTTGCGGATGCCCGGGTCAAGCTGGGCAATCTCATGGTCGCTCCTACTGTCACCGGTTCCGGAGGGATGGCAATCTCGGAATACCTGAACATTCCTTTCTGCCAGGAAGTAATCTGTGTGGCGGATGCCCTGCAGGATTATAATTCCAAAACAGATGTTGCCATTGAGCTGGGCGGTGAAGATGCCAAGATTATCTATTTTGACAATGGACTGGAGCAGCGGATGAACGGTGTCTGTGCCGGTGGTACCGGGTCCTTCATCGACCAGATGGCCAGTCTTCTGCAGACCGACGCCTCGGGTCTCAATGAGTATGCCAAAGGCTATGATACCCTCTATCCTATTGCAGCCCGGTGCGGCGTTTTTGCCAAATCCGATATACAGCCCCTGATCAACGAAGGAGCCACCAGGGAGAATCTGGCAGCCTCCATCTTTCAGGCTGTAGTCAATCAGACCATCAGCGGACTGGCCTGCGGAAAACCCATCCGGGGTCACGTAGCTTTCCTCGGCGGACCTCTTCATTTCCTGTCGGAGCTGAAGCAGGCTTTTATCCGAACTCTGGAGCTGGACGAGGACCATATCATAGACCCCGATGATTCCCATCTTTTCGCTGCTAAGGGAGCAGCCCTGAATGCTGTGGATACTTGTATCCTGTCCCTGGACAGTTTGCTGGATACTTTCTCATCGGACATTGCCCTGGCCATCGAGGTGGAAAGGCTTGAGCCCCTGTTTAAGAATCAGGAGGAGTATGACGATTTCCGTAAACGTCATGCCAGATACACCGTAGGTAAGGGAGATCTCTCTTCCTACCAGGGCCCCTGTTATATCGGGATCGACGCCGGATCCACTACCACCAAACTGGCATTAATCGGCCAGGACGGATCCCTGCTTTATCATTTTTACGACAATAATAACGGAAGTCCTTTAAACACCACGATCCGTGCGATTAAAGAACTGAAGGCACTCCTTCCAAAAGATGCCTGGATCGCCGGCTCCTGCTCCACAGGATACGGGGAAGCCCTGATCAAGGCTGCCCTCAACATGGACCACGGAGAAGTGGAGACCATGGCTCACTATTATGCTGCTGCTTTCTTTGAGCCTGAAGTAGACTGTATCCTGGACATCGGCGGTCAGGATATGAAATGTATTAAGATTCATAATCATGCCGTGGACAGTGTTCTTTTGAATGAGGCCTGTTCCTCAGGATGCGGATCCTTCATCGAGACCTTTGCCAGGTCCCTGGATTATCAGGTCGCAGATTTTGCAAAGATCGCCCTCTTTGCCGGATCTCCCATTGACCTGGGAAGCCGGTGTACGGTATTTATGAATTCCAAGGTAAAACAGGCTCAGAAAGAAGGTGCCTCCGTAGGAGATATATCCGCCGGTCTTGCCTACTCCGTCATTCGCTATGCCCTGCTCAAGGTCATCAAGCTTACCAGCCCGGACCAGCTGGGAAAGAAAATCGTGGTTCAGGGCGGTACATTTTATAATGATGCCGTTCTCCGAAGCTTCGAGCGAATCTCCGGATGTCAGGCTGTCCGCCCGGACATCGCGGGCATTATGGGTGCTTTCGGTGCCGCTCTGATTGCCAGAGAAAGAGCGGAGGAAACCGGGGATACCAGCATGCTTTCTCTGGATGAGATCATCAATCTCAAATATGAGAACTCCATGAGCAGATGTCCGCACTGCAACAACCACTGTATTCTGACCATCAATGATTTCGGAGGAGGCAGAAAGTTTATCTCCGGTAATCGCTGCGAACGCGGACTGGGACTGGAAAAGAAGAAAGAACAGGTTCCCAACCTTTATGAATATAAATTTGACCGGATCTTCGGATACCGCCCCCTGTCAAAGGAAGAGGCAGTCCGGGGTGAAATGGGAATTCCCAGAGTACTCAATCTCTATGAGAACTACCCATTCTGGTTTACATTTTTTACGGAGCTGAAATTCCGGGTACGGATCTCTCCCAGATCTTCCAGAAAGATCTACGAACTGGGTATCGAATCCATTCCCAGCGAATCCGAGTGCTATCCGGCTAAGATTGCCCATGGCCATGTCATGTGGCTGTTGAAGAAGGGAATCAAAGACATTTTCTATCCCTGTATTCCCTACGAGGAGAACCAGACACCGGACGCCAACAACCATTACAACTGTCCGATCGTCACCTCCTATGCCGAGAATATCAAGAACAACATGGAAGAGCTCAGAGATGAGGACATTCATTTCCACTGTCCCTTCCTGGCTCTGGATAATAAAGAAGTATTAAAGACAAGATTATTTGACGAACTGTCACCCTATTATGACGTGACAGCCGAAGAAATAGACCGGGCTGTGGAAGCTGCTTACAGGGAATCCGCCCAGGTTCGGCAGGATATCCGTCAGAAAGGGGAGGAAACTCTGGCCTACCTGGCAGAAACCGGTAAGATGGGCATCGTCCTCTGCGGACGTCCCTACCATATCGACCCGGAGATCAACCACGGCATACCGGAACTGATCACTTCCTATGATATTGCTGTTTTGTCTGAAGATTCCATCAGTCACCTGGGCAATGTAGAACGTCCTTTGATTGTTTCCGACCAGTGGATGTACCATTCCAGGCTGTATGGAGCAGCCAACTATGCCAAGAAGAACAAACAGCTTGAAGTCATTCAGCTTAATTCCTTCGGTTGTGGTCTGGATGCGGTAACCACCGACCAGGTCAATGACATCCTCTCCCGGTCCGGAAGGCTCTACACTGTTCTCAAGATCGATGAGGTCAACAACCTGGGAGCGGCCAGAATCCGGATCCGTTCCCTGATCGCAGCGGTAAGGATCCGCAACCGCAAGGGCATTCTGCCTGCACCGGTACCTTCGGACATCACGAAAGTGGAATTTACCAAAAAGATGAAAAAGGAAGGGTACACGATTCTGATACCCCAGATGTCACCCATCCATTTTGATCTTTTGGCACCTGCCTTCCGCCATGACGGCTACAATGTGGAGATTCTTCCCCAGATGGGCCGGACTGCCGTGGATGAAGGCCTCAAATATGTAAATAACGATGCCTGCTATCCGTCACTGATTGTTGTGGGCCAGATTATGACAGCACTGAATTCGGGTAAGTATGACCTGAATAAGACCGCTGTAATTATCTCACAGACCGGAGGCGGATGCCGTGCGACCAACTATATCGGTTTTATCCGGAGAGCACTGGAGAATAACGGATGCGGACATATTCCTGTCATATCTTTGAGTGTACAGGGAATCGAGAAAAACGAAGGATTTAAGTTCTCCATGCCGCTGCTGATCCGTGCACTTCAGGGAGTTCTGTACGGAGACCTTTTCATGAGAGTTCTCTACCGGGTACGTCCTTATGAGAAGGTGAAAGGTTCAGCCAACCATCTCCATGAGTACTGGAAAAAGAAATGTATCAAATCTCTGGAGAAGGCCAGCTACCGTCAGTTCTGCAAGAATATCCGCGGAATCATCCACGATTTCGACCTTCTCCCCATCACCGGAGAGCGAAAGCCCCGTGTGGGTATCGTCGGTGAGATTCTGGTCAAGTTCCTGCCGGACGCCAACAATCATCTGGTGGAAGTCCTGGAGCAGGAAGGAGCGGAAGCTGTTATGCCAGACCTTCTGGACTTCTTCTTCTACTCTCTCTACAACCAGAACTTTAAGGCAGATTATCTGGGTAAATCAAAAAAGAATGCCCGTCTTTTGAATCTGGGCATTCAGGCATTGGAGCAATATCGTCGTACGATGAGAAAAGAACTGGAGAAGAGCAACCGCTTTGATCCGCCGCCCAGGATTCGCGATCTGGCTGAATATGCCAAACCGATCGTATCTCTTGGCAACCAGACCGGAGAGGGCTGGTTCCTGACAGGTGAAATGATCGAGCTGATCCACGGTGGGGCTCCCAATATTGTCTGCACCCAGCCCTTCGCCTGCCTTCCCAACCATGTGGTGGGCAAAGGGGTTATCAAGGAGATCCGCAGACAGTATCCAAAAGCTAATATCGTGGCCATCGATTATGATCCCGGAGCCAGTGAAGTGAATCAGATCAACCGGATCAAGCTGATGCTGGCCACGGCACAAAAGAATATGAAGCGATAAATGTCGGTTGCGGGGCTGAAATGTATATCAGACCCCAATAGACAGGCGGTTGGATTCCGACGCTCCGGCGTTGCCCACTACCGCCGAGCTAACTGCTAACTACGACATAGGGTTCCGGGATATTC
>CACXGS010000300.1 GCA_902767195.1 uncultured Lachnospiraceae bacterium
CTGAAAGAATGTATGAGAAGCGGATCGGAAAACGCAGCGATAACCATGGGATATAAAGGCGCGTGGTAATAAAATGGGGGGTGCCTGTCACCCTTTCGGAAACCTTACATCCGTAAGGTTTCCGAAAGGGTGACAGGCACCCCCCCTGGCGACTAACTTCCGGCGACAATTTTTGTGGCGAATTCTGCCACTGCTTTCATATCTTTTTCGTCCGGCTTTCCTTTGTGGAGTAGACTTTTTATCGTTTTACGATCTCGTATACTTTCTTTACTGCGGGTTTTGCCTCAGGAATGGGGAACAGTGGGTAGACGTGATTCATTTCTTCCCCGATGATCAATTCATTTGACGGATCCTTGTCTAACATGTTATAGCACTTTACAATATCGGGATTCAGTATCTCGCTGGTCCCGACGAAGACTGTCGTGTTATGGATTCCTGTAAGATCGCCATAGATGGGACTGACTCTCCAGTCATGGACATCGATGTCGTCCGCCCAGCTCCTGGCAACATATCTTAAGGATTCTGCATCAAGGAAAGGATCTTCCGGCTGGAGTTTTTCTATTTCTTCATTCTCCATAGCGACATCTACCCATGGGGAGAAAAGTACCAGCTCATCAGGCATCCGAATTCCTTCTGCTTTGAAATACTCGGTTAAGGCAAGGGAAAAACCTCCTCCTGCCGAATCACCCATCAAAATGATTTTCTTTTCCGGGAAGGATTTCGCGTATTCTTTGTAGACTGGGACAATCAGGTCATAAGCTTCCTTATAGGTAGCAAATGGTACCAGGCGGTAAGTCGGAACGATGATGTGTGCTCCTGTGTGTTTTGCCAGTTTTTCAATTAATTTCCAGTGGGGAAGCACAATTTCATAATGGTATCCTCCTCCGTGAATATAGAAAATCACATAAGGGGATTCTGAATTCTCATTGACATAGAAAATTCGCCCATTCTCGTTGTCTTCATGTCTTGTTTTCAGAAGTTTTGGCGGGGGACACGGTTTTTCGCCCTTCGAAAGCAACTCTTCAAACCTTTGCCTGCATTCTTCTTCTGTGTATTTTGGCCACAGTTTGAGCATTTCTGACATTACTTTGGCACTGATACTTTTACTCATACAGTTACTCCTTTCCATCAGACGGACTCTCAATCTCCATCCCTTTCAATTTATCTTGATTCCTTTAAAGCCAGCCTTAATATCAAGCAAATCCGGATTCGAGTATGGCTGAGTTTTTTGTGTTGCTTTAAGTAATGACTTAGTTAGATTGTATTATTACATTTTTAATTATATTTGGATTAATAATATTCGTCAAGAAATGGTCCGCGCCGGCAGCATATTTCCCATATTTCCCATGCATAAATCTTTTTTCAGATTTCCTCTTGACCCCGTAGTTGCTACAGCATTTATGATTGGAAATGTAAAGATAACCAGTACGGAAAATGACACACACTATGCTAAGGAGGAAGTCATGCTAGGTTCATTATTCAGCAAAGGCAAAATCGGAAACTGTGAGATTAAAAACCGTCTCGTTGTCACGGCAATGGTGACAAATTACTGTAACAAAAAGGGAGAGGCAACCGAAAGGTATATCCGCTACCATGAGGAGAAGGCCAAAGGTGGCTGGGGTCTGATCGTAACGGAAGATTATGGTGTTAACGCCCACTGTATGGGATATGAGAACATTGCATGTCTCTACAATGATGACCAGATTGCTTCGCATAGAGAACTGACAGAACGTGTACATAAGTACGGTGCGAAAATCTTCGCCCAGATCTATCACGGTGGTCGTCAGAGCCACTCCGGAGTCAATGGCGGTGTTCAGCCTGTGGCTCCCAGCGCAATCCCCTGTCCGTGGTGCAGAGAACTGCCCCGGGAGATGACCAAAGCGGACATCCACAGAATCGTCGGAGAGTTCGGTTCCTGTGCCAGAAGAGTGAAAGAAGCAGGCTTCGATGGTATCGAATTACACGCCGGACATGGATATCTCTTAGCGGAATTCATGTCTCCCTATGCCAATAAGAGAACGGATGAGTATGGCGGATGCCTGGACAACCGTCTCCGGATCATCAAAGAAGTTCTTGATTCCATTCGTGAGAATGTGGGAGATGACTTCCCTGTAACCATTCGTTTCTCTATGCTGGAGGATATGCCCGGAGCACGTGATATGGCAGAGACACGGGTACTGGCAAAGACATTTGAAGAGTGGGGCTTTGACGCATTACATGTCTCCAGTGGTGTTTACGGTGATTATAACCGTCAGATCGTATCTCCCATGTATGTAGGCCATGCATGGCTGGCAGACTGTGCGGAAGAGATCAAAAAGATCGTGAAGATTCCAGTTATTACTGTCAATAGAATCAATGATCCCAAGATGGCAGACCAGCTGATCGAAATGGGCAAAGCAGACTTTGTGGGAATGGGACGTGGATCTCTGGCTGATCCCGCACTGCCCAACAAGGCAAAAGCCGGCAACTTTACAGATATCAGATATTGTATCGGCTGTCTTCAGGGCTGTACCGGCGCTCTGTATGTAGGAGGTCCGGTTACCTGTCTGGTCAATCCGTGTGTGGGCAGAGAGTATGAAGCAGACTATACTCCGGTTGCAGAACCGAAAAACATCGCCATCATCGGTGCAGGTCCGGCCGGTATGACAACTGCGATTACTGCAGCAAGAAGAGGCCATAAAGTAACATTAATTGAAGCAAAGGATAAAACAGGAGGTCAGTTCGTATCTGCCGCATATCCTCCCTGCAAAGGAGAATTCACCACATTTATCGCATGGTGTAATAAGCAGCTGAATGATTATGGCGTAAATGTACTGTTAAATACAAAGGCAACGGTTGATATGATCAAGGCCGGTAATTATGATGAAGTCGTGGTTACAACCGGAGGAAATCCCTGGATTCCGTCATTTATCAAGGGTGTAGACCTTCCTCATGTTAAGGTTGCCGAAGACGTGCTGGTAGGAAAAGTACCGGTTGGAGACAATGTAGTTATCGCCGGCGGTGGTGAGGTCGGCTGTGAGACAGCAGCTCATCTGGCATCCGTTCAGAAAGGTGCTACCATTGTTGAAATGAAGCCGGTTCTGATGGAAGAGCTGGATGGAGTAAGCAAAGAGAATCTCTCCAAAGTGATGGATCGTTTCCATGTACGCTCCTTTACTTCCACCAAAGTGCTTGAAATCAAAGAAGAATCCGTACTGGTAGAGACTCCGGAAGGCCAGAAAGAGCTGCCCTGCGACTCTGTTGTACTGGCTATGGGATATAAACCCAATGATACCCTGGCAAATGAACTGGAAGCAGCCGGCATTAAGATTCATAAAATCGCCGGTGCTGTTAAGACGAGCAACGCATTGATCGCAAATAAATAAGGCTTTGAATTGGGCCTTGCTCTCTGATATCCGGTTATCTTTTCATTAAGCAGCAAAACCTCGTACTATGTACGAGGTTTTGTGCTACTATATAGACAGATTGTTTTGATCATTATTTTCTATACTGGAGAAATAATAATGAAGTACAGAGCCAAAGAAGTTTCAAGAATCACAGGGATTCCTGTGGACACTTTACGATACTTTGAGAAAACAGGCGTTATATCGCCGAAAATCGATAAGAATAATAATTACAGATACTACAGTGCCTGGGACATCAATTTTCTGTTTGAGTATCTCAATTACAGAAAACTGGAGTATTCCTCCAAAGACCTGGTGCAGTATATCCACCATGCCTCCCTGCAGGAGCAGATTGACATGATGGATAGACAAAGCAGTTATTTCCGGGAAAAGTGTGAGCATTATCAGATGCTCTATGAGCAGAGCAGGAATCATCTCAATGCCATCCAGAATATCGAAGGTCGCCTGAATAAAATAGAATTTCAATCCATGCCGGAATACAAGTACATTTTATATCGGCAGAATTATTACTTCTATAATTCCAAAACGGTTTCCCAGGAATTCAAATCATGGCTGGCCTGTCTCGGTCTCACGGAAAATGTGGTGATCATCCCCAAAGAGATCATCGATACTCAGGGAGACAATTTGTATTTCTGGGGTCTAATGCTTAGAAAAGACCAGTATGAGAAACACAGGATACCTGACGGTGAGAATACCCGGACCATTGAGAGTACCCTCTGCATCAAAACCCTTGTGGAAGCCTTTGAAGAAGGAACATTCAATTATCACCTTCTGGATCATGCAATCGCATTTATTAAGGAGCATCATTTCAGATTATCCGGGGATCCTTTCGGAATACTGCTGACTCGCAGTCACGATGAGAAAGGCATCCACCGCTATATTGATTTTTATCTTCCGATATCTTATTGCTGACTGTTTTACCAGGCCCCTTTATATCCGATGGTAATCGCCGCGTTTTCCGATCCGCTTCTCATACATTCCTTCAGATCGGCACCTTCCAGATGAGCTTTGAGAAAACCGGCGATATAACTGTCTCCTGCCCCCATGGTATCCACTACTTTACAGTTTACGATTCCGTAAGTCTCGTAGCGGGCATCTTCCATGGCGAGACTTCCGAGGCTCCCTCTCATGGCTACCACTACTTTGGGGCCCATGGCTGCAATGCTTTGCATTTGTTTTCGCA
>CACXGS010000301.1 GCA_902767195.1 uncultured Lachnospiraceae bacterium
AACAATCATATTCTATCTCCTCTATCAGGGCTTGGCGGAATCGATGTTTCCGCAGCATGCACCACATTTGTTCCCCGGACAGACACGGTCATCCATCATAACGTCAACCCCCAGATAATTCCTGATCTCTGACAGCAGACAGACCGCACTGGCTGCAATTCCCAGTCCCTCCCCGGTAAACCCCAGGCCTTCCTCCGTGGTAGCCTTAATATTAACCTGGTTCAGACTGATTCCACACACAGCCGCAATATTCTCTCTCATTCTGGGGATATAAGAAGCCAGCTTAGGTCGCTGGGCGATGATGGTAGCATCAATATTCTCAATATACCACGCTCTCTCAAGGAGCATCTCATTCACAGCCGCCAGCAGCTTCATGCTGTCAGCCCCTTCCCACTCCGGATCCGTATCCGGAAAATGCTGACCGATGTCTCCCAGAGCCGCCGCACCCAGAAGAGCATCCATCACTGCGTGGATCAGCACATCTGCATCCGAGTGTCCTAAAAGGCCTTTCTCATAAGGGATATCTACTCCTCCCAGAATGAGCTTCCGGTCCGGCACCAGCCTGTGAACATCGTATCCGTTTCCTATTCTCATGGTTCCTCCATAAATATGATGTTAAAAAATAGACATCTGTCCCATGCCGCAAATCACGACATGGGACAGATTCCAGATAGTAGCGGGAACTGGATTCGAACCAGCGACACCACGGGTATGAACCGTGTGCTCTAGCCAACTGAGCTATCCCGCCAAAAAAAGTGGGACCTACAGGGCTCGAACCTGTGACCCTCTGCTTGTAAGGCAGATGCTCTCCCAGCTGAGCTAAGATCCCACATCAACGTGTATTATATAATAATTCAATATCTGTGTCAATTATCTTTTGGGCATCAAAAGCTGTAAAAAAGGGATACTCAAAGGCCCCGTTCACACTCCCAGGACAGCCGACAAATGAAGAAAGACCCCATATAAAAAAGCGTCTTCATCAATCCGGAACCTGCAGTGATGGTTGGGCCAGACCGGCTGATCCGGTTTCCCGCATCCCACAAATGCAAAGACACCGGGAATCCTGCTCTGATACCAGGAAAAATCTTCTCCTAACAACAGAGGCTTCACGGAACCGAAAGCCTTTTTACCCAGGAAAGCCTCCGCCACATTCCGGATCGCTGTCGTCATCTCCGGATCATTGACAACAGGCGGATGACAGGCACTCTGATAAACCAGTTCAGCTTTTCCTCCATGACAGGCTGCAATTCCCTCGGCTCTTCTCCGGAGACCTTCCTCCAGCAGGCCGGACATTTCTCCGGAATAACAGCGGCATGTCCCTTCCATCCGGGCTTCTCCGGAAATGATATTATACTGATTTCCGGAATGCAGGGACCCCACTGAAACAACCGCAGCCTCTGCAGGATTCGTCTCTCTGGCCACCACGGATTGGAGAAGAGTGACATATTCTGCTGCCATCAGCGTCGCATCTGTACAGAGATGAGGCTTGGCCGCATGTCCTCCCTTACCGTAAAATGTCACTTCAAACCGGTCTGTCTGGGCCATCCGCGGCCCATCCTCAAGAGACACCAGCCCGGTAGGAATATCAGAAAAGAGATGGACTCCGAAAATTCTGTTCACATCATTAAGAATCCCTTTTTCAATCAGTCTGGCAGCTCCCTGGGCATTCTCCTCGGATGCCTGGAAAATCAGCTTAACACGAACCGGACATTCTTCTTCCATCTCCTTCAGGATACCGGCGACTCCCAGCAGGATTGCCATATGGCCGTCATGGCCGCAGGCATGCATCAAACCTTCATGGGTTGAAGCATACTCTAACCCGGTCTCCTCCGCGACAGGAAGTCCGTCAATATCTGCCCGAAGAGCCAGAGACGGTCCGCCCTCCGGCCCCAGCCAGGCATAACACCCCGTAAGATCTGCTTTAAGCGGTTCGATATTCATTTCCCTGAGCTTACTGCAGATATAATCCGTCGTCTTATACTCTTTTAAAGACAGCTCCGGGATTCTGTGAAGGTCCTCATACATTGTCCTGATCCTGGGGAGCCATCTCTTGGCTGCTTCCTTCCATCTGTCCAGACTGTTTAAATCGGCATTCATTGACCACTATCTCCTTGTAAGAGTCTGATAGATCCACCATCCGAGACCAAATAACAGGATGAAAGGCAGGGCCTGTACCAGAAGGAATCCGACTGCTAAAAGCACACCGACAAAGACCACGATCCCGGCGATCGTTCCTATGGTCAGCTGTCCGCCGGTCCCGCCATTATATCGTCTCTTTCTCATATCGTCTTCAACGGTTTCCCCATTCTCATCCTGGACATATTCTGTCTCTTCAATGGCAGGACGCTCTGCTCCATGAGCTTCAATTACGGACTTGGCAATCAGTCTGGGACTTCCCAGGCCTTCCAGGACTTCCTCCTCCGTCTGCCCTCTCAGGATCTCTTCATTAATGTATTCCTGATAATACATCAGTGTATCATTCAGTTCGCTCTCGGCGATCTCTCCCTGTAAGCTCTCTTCGAGCTGTCGGATAAAACCATCTTTCGTCATTCTCAGCACATACTCCTCAAAAACTATTTAAGCATACCGCTTTACTGCAACCTTCATACATTAGCCGTATCAGTAATCTTTCAACAGCTCATTCGCTCTCTCCACATTAGAAGGACGTATGATCATCTGGTCTCCGGAACCGGTGGCAAAAGCATACATATATTCCAGATTAATCTTCTCCTCCGCCAGAGATGTCAGCATATGTCCCAGCATACCGGGCTTCGAAGCGCAGGAAAGCTTGAGCACATCCGTAAGCTCCACCTCATATCCCCGCTTCCTTAAAACTTCCAGCCCTTTCTCCGGATCCGGAAGCATCAGGCGGACAACCGTATCCGCAGAACTGATCGCTTCCACATTGATATTCTCTTCTCCCAGAATATCCATCACTTCTTTCAGCTTTCCCTCTTTATTCTCAATTGTTACCGTCACCTGTTTTACGATCATATCCATCCCCCTCACCAAAAAAAGTGCCTGTCCAGTCTTATTTATTTTATCATACTTTGAACAAATGGTCATCTGCTAAGATGTCACTCTGTTTTCTTCTTTTTTTATAAAAAAATATAAAGAAATCCCGCGAAAACACTTTATCCATGAATTCGCGGGATATTCATCATCTCATATAGTCATTTACTATAGGAACTGGATACTATGCCGGAATTACATCATTCCCATTCCGCCGCCTGCGGGCATAGGAGGCATAGGATTCTCTTCCTTGATATCTGCCACTACAGACTCTGTAGTCAGCAGGGTAGATGCTACACTGGTAGCATTCTGAAGGGCACTTCTGGATACCTTAGCGGGATCGATAATACCGGTATCGATCATATTGACATACTGCTCTGTCAATACATCAAAACCTGTTCCTTCTTCGCTCTCTGCCACTTTATTAATGATGACAGAACCTTCCAGTCCGGCATTCACTGCAATGTAGTAAAGCGGAGCTTCCAGAGCCTTAAGGACAATCTGTGCACCAGTCTTCTCATCGCCTTCTAACTGCTCCATAGCTGCTGCAACTCTCTTGGCTGCATGGATATAGGCAGAACCGCCACCGGAAATAACGCCTTCTTCCACAGCTGCTCTTGTAGCTGCCAGGGCATCTTCCAGACGAAGTTTTGCTTCTTTCATCTCAGTTTCTGTAGCAGCACCCACACGGATTACTGCAACACCTCCGGAAAGCTTAGCCAGTCTCTCCTGCAGCTTCTCACGGTCAAACTCGGAATTAGTCTCTTCAATCTGCTGTTTGATCACATGGATTCTGGATTCGATCGCATCAGCTGCTCCTGCACCGTCTACAATCACTGTATTCTCTTTTTCAACACGAACGGATTTGGCACGGCCCAGCATATCCATAGTAGCATCCTTCAGCTCAAGGCCTACTTCCTCGGAAATCACAGTACCACCGGTAAGGATGGCAATATCCTCAAGCATAGCTTTTCTTCTGTCACCATATCCCGGAGCCTTAACACCTACAACAGAGAAGGTTCCTCTCAGCTTGTTGACAATCAGTGTTGTCAGAGCTTCACCCTCAATATCCTCAGCGATAATAAGAAGCTTAGCACCACTCTGTACAATCTGCTCTAAGAGGGGAAGGATCTCCTGGATGTTGGCAATCTTCTTATCTGTAATCAGAATATAGGGATCGTCAAGCTCTGCTACCATTTTCTCCATATCTGTAGCCATGTATGCGGAAATGTAACCGCGGTCGAACTGCATACCTTCTACCAGATCCAGTTCTGTAAGCATGGTCTTGGACTCTTCGATTGTGATAACACCATCTTTGGATACTTTATCCATAGCTTCGGCAACAAGCTGTCCTACTTCCTCATCTCCACCGGAAATAGAAGCA
>CACXGS010000302.1 GCA_902767195.1 uncultured Lachnospiraceae bacterium
TCTGAGGAAAGACCTGAGGTACGGTCTTCTCATATTCGTTGGGAATCGTCCAGTCGTCAAAGAAGACGAACCGGTCCTGGTATTCCTTATCACCGGCCCTGGCTTTGATTGCCCACTCATGGTCTTCGCTTGTGTGATTCATGACGAAATCCAGGCAGACGCTGATCCCTCTCTTGTGGCATTCATCTGCCAGCTCGGCAAGGTCCTTCATGGTGCCCATCTCCGGCTGGACTTTCCGGAAGTCTGCTACGGCATAGCCGCCGTCGCTTCTTCCCTCCGGGCTCTCCAGGAGAGGCATCAGATGAAGGTAATTCACACCGGTCTCCTCAAGATAGGGGATATGCTTAAGCACGCCCTTCAGGTTACCGGCGAAGGCATTGGTATACATCTGCATACCCAGCATCTTGTTGTTGCGGTACCATCCGGGATTCTTGCTCCTTTTGGCATCCCAGCGCTTCAGGACCTGCTTCCGGTCGCAGTAAGACTGGTACAGCATATCAACAAAGGAAACAAAGGCCTCTTCGTTGTTGTGATACAGCTCATAATAAAGCCATTTTAATTCGTCGAAATGCTCGGCAAAACGCTTGCGGAATTCCGCTTTCCATTTCCTGTCCTCAAACATAGCCTGTCCCCCCGTCATCTGTCCTATTGCTGTGTCTTTATGAAAGCTTCCACTTCCGCTTCATCAGGCATCACGCAAAGAGCACCTTTTCTGGTGGTCACAATGGATGCGGCAGCGTTGGCAAAAGTAAGGAGCTCGTTAAGTTTCTCTTCGTCAAAACCGTCAAGGCCATACTTCAAAACAAAGGAAAGTGCACTTCCGCCGAAGCAGTCGCCGGCTCCTGTGGTCTCGATGGTATCCGGGTTGCGGAAACTGTCTTTGAAAACACTGATATAATCATCAGGAGAGGCATTCCCTGTTCTCTTCTCCGGAGGAAGATAGTAAGCCTTGCTTCCATCCGGTCCGTAGGTGGCAAAAATCAGAGGAATCTGATATTTACGAATCAGGTCATGAATGCCTTCGTTCAGATCCGTCTTGCCGGTCATGAACTCAATCTCATTATCGGAAATCTTCAGCACATCACAGTGCTCAAACCCATAGGCGATCTTCTCTTTCGCCCGCTCCTCGCTGTTCCACAGAGGCGGCCGGAGATTGGGATCAAAAGAGCGGATACATCCTGCTTCCTCGGCGATGCTGATGGCTTTCTCCGAAGCAGCTGCCACCGTATCATGGGTCATAGACAGAGTTCCGAAATGGAAGATTCTGGCATCACGGATCAGGGAAGCATTCTCTTCCACTTCCTCCGCTGTCAGCATCATGTCAGCGCCGGGCTTGCGATAGAAGGAAAACTCCCGGTCGCCGCCTTCTAAAGTATGGACAAAGGCCAGAGTGGTATTGATCTCCGGATCCTTCACCAGACCGGAAAGGTCGATTCCTGTACTTCCGGCACGTGTCTCCAGCATGTCACCAAACATATCCTCTCCTACCTTGCCGATAAAAGCCGTCTTGCATCCGGCTTTCTGAAGCATGGCGAGAAGATTACAGGGAGCTCCGCCGGGATTGGCTTCAAAAAGAGGATTCCCCTGTCCGCTTACACCATTCTCTGTAAAATCAATCAGCAATTCACCAAGGGCAGTTACATCATAAGAACCCATAGTTACTCCTTTCAAAATATGGCCATCCTGCTATCTTAAAAAAAGCGGGATGATTCATTACATTTTCCTTACAGGAAACTATCCTTAGAGTAACATGGAAGATTATATGCGTCAATCGTGAAAGACTCTAATTTACACCTGTTTTTTTGTATAATATCGCCAGTTATTATGTATATTGTTGTGGAAAATGGTCAATAAACTAAAAAAATCTCTTGAATTATATGTTAATCGTTTAATATATGAAGCTGCAAAAAAGTGCCTCTTAAAAAGAGACACTTTACATATTATCTTTAGATTTTCGTTGTATTTCGTACGATGAGTTCCACCGGGAATACAGTTCTCTCCGGTACTTCGGCATGATTTCGGATTCTCCGGATCATATCCATGGCCGCTTTTCCCATCTCTCTGACCGGCTGGCGAAGGGTTGTCAGCTCCGGTGTAACCATGGAAGCAAGGGGTATATCATCAAAACCAATCACTTTCATATCTTCCGGGATCTTCATTCCCACTTTCCTCAGATAACGAATGAATTCTACTGCCAGAAGATCGTCGCTTAAGAATACTCCCCGGGCCTGTCGGATGGTCTCCCAGTGAGTCCGGAAGAAATCCTCCGGATCACTCAGCTGATAATCCGGGAGACTGGCCTCGATCCGGACGCAATCAACCTGATATCCCCGACAGGTCTCCTGGAAACCTTTCCATCGCTGGTGGGCAGGCA
>CACXGS010000303.1 GCA_902767195.1 uncultured Lachnospiraceae bacterium
CCCGATCACCGCCGTCACAGACTTGCTGGGCGTCATCAGCAGCGAATCCGAAAGTGTGATCCCGATCCGAGGCATCTCCAGCACCCGCGAGAAATCCTTCTGGTGCTCCAGCGAAAAGTCCCCGTAGCCCGGCGAGAAACGGGGCCGTCCGAACAGCCCGTCCTCTCTTGCCTCCTGCAGCAGCTTCTCGTTGACCTCGTCACTCCAGGCCTCCACCGCAGCCGCCCCCGCGGCCTGATAGATAGCCGCCGCCGTCACGTCCGACACATTGGCCCGGGCGATCAGCCGGTCCACCCCCAGCCCGATAGTGGCGGCCATCAGATACACCTGCGAGCAGCCCGAAAGATTCCGGAAAAGCCCCTGGCTCTCCACCCGGAACACTCCGAAATCACACAGGCCTTCCTCCGGAAATGAAACCGCCAGCCGCTTCGCCGCATACCGCGGCGTGACAGCCTCCATCACCCGCACCAGGCACTCCTCCACCCTCCGGGCGATCTCCTCGGAAGGCTCGATCCCCCGGTAACCCAGGTAACGGTAGATTTCCCTTCGGCTGATATCACTGATCTGCATCACACACTCCTGCCTTCTGAATACATTTCCTCGCAGGACACCCTGCGCACAAGAGGATCAGAGCCCCTGAGACAGGGGCTCTACCGGTTACTCTTTAAACTTCACAGCCGTGCCGTAAGCCATCACTTCCGCCGCACTCTGCATCACAGAAGCCGAACTGTACCGGATGCAGACAATCGCGTCCGCTCCCAGGCCTTCCGCTTCCTCGGCCATCCGCTTCGTCGCCAAAGCCCTGGCATTGTTCATCATCTCATTGTACTTGGTCAGCTCGCCGCCCACCAGCGTCTTCAGACCCGCGCCGATATCGCGCACCGCATTGACCGTCTGAATCGTGCTGCCCTTCACCAGGCCCAGCACTTCCAGCTCTTTTCCGGGAATGGTTTCAGTAGTTACTAAGATCATCTTCTTCACCGCTCCTTATCTCTTTGATTCTTTCTTTGAGGATATATACCATGCCAATCCCCAAACCGACCAGGGGAATGGCCAAAAGTATCATCGCCGGATGAAAATTCGTCGCCATCACAAGGTTTATAATATACACCGCCAGATAAAGCAAAAATACGATCGTGATCACAACCGGTGCCACCATCTTTTTCTTATGATTTCCGTCCATGCCTTTCCCTTCCCGCAGGCCCTACAGGCCCCCTGCGAAATGAATTCTGCACTTTCCACTCTCTCCTCATCCTTGCCTCTACTATACCACATGCAAATATCCCTTTCAAAGAAAATCCGTGAAAATCAACCCGAAATGATTGCATTTTCCGCGGAAATCTGCTATAGTAATCTTTGTTCCAAAACGGGGTATTAGCTCAGCTGGGAGAGCGCCAGGTTCGCAATCTGGAGGTCAGGGGTTCGATCCCCCTATGCTCCATAAAAAAACAGAGAGATCTTAACGATCTCTCTGTTTTTTTATTACGCATAGAGGAATCGAACCCCGTGAGGGTCTTCCCGCAGCCGGAAGGTCCAGTGGACCTTTCGGCCGGGAAGGTGCCCGAGGCGACCGAAGGGGGAGCCGACGGGCGGCGGATCGCCACCGGCGAGACGCATTCGATCCCCCTATGCGGTCGTCTGCGAAAGGGGGACGAACCCCGAGGATTCATCCTCTCACCGGCAGAATCGGCGTTGCCATCTGGAGAAATGATCTCATGATCGATTTTGACGAGTTCCGGGAACTGATGTGAGAAGCAGCCAAAAGAATAAAGAAGGTCTCATTTGTTACAGAGAAAGGCGGATTTCGTTGCTATTTTCCGATAGAGTCTGTATGATGGCGCAAATTCAGTTGAAAAGAGAAAAGCCGTTGGATCCTGCTTTATTTCTTTACTATTGGAAACACTCACAGATGTTCCTCTGTTTATTCTGGTAGTCTGTGGATTTATCGGATTGTTTAATGTTTTCCACATTTAAGTTGAGAACTAGTTATTGACGAAAGGGCTAAAGTCCCCTATGCAGAGATACGAGGCCTGCTTTCTTCATATTTTTTATGTATGAAAGTTTTTCTTTGAGAAAGTTTTCTGAAAAACGAGATAAGTGGTTCCAATTTCCTTGCGCTGTGGTGACCTAAAATTTAACTTTTGGAGGTCACCATACACCCTACCCTTACGGCTCCATTTTTTATTTCCAACATCCATCATGCGGATCCTATTCAACAACTGGCTCGGCTGGCTGAATCAGAAGTGGCGTAACAAATACCTTGATCCGAGTCATTGCCTCACTCATGGATACTGGGATCATAGCTTTTTTCTTTTTCAGGAACGAGTTCCACCTGGTCTGATGCAAAGGATCATGGAGGAACTCATCGCCGAATGCTGCTGTGTCCATTGTCATTGGAGTTTTACGGTTCGTGAACGTTTCTGTGACAGCATTATGTAGCTGTTCATAGCTGAAAGAATACTTTTGCGACAGCATATATATATCATAGAAATCTTTATAGCGACTGTTCAGGAAACCGTTTTTGACGATGGCTTCCAGTTTTTCAGCAATCGAAGATTCCAGAGAGTATGCATTTACCTTAGGGGCTTCCATATCCAAAATCACGGGAAATTCCATCTCCACTGCATCCGGATAAATCACATCACCAAAGCCAATATCAATTCCTATCGGAATCCTTGTCCGGTCTAGGTAAGCGATCGCTGAGATATGCAGTCCATGATACTCTTTGAATTCAGTGATGTCTTCTGCGGAAATGGAATCCAGGTCGAAAACAAGGGCATCATCAATATCCTGTGCAAAGATATCACGAAAGACTGCCTTCATTTCCTCAGCACTGTTTGAAATACGTCTGGCCAGAAGGTCAACATCTGTCGTGGCCCGCTCATACTTTCTGTCGAAGATGGCATACAGGAAGATGCCGCCCTTCAAGACAAAATGACCAGCATATGGAGATACCGAGATCCGGTATATCGTCCGCTCAAGTCCATAGTAGACAAGTGTTTCCTGAAATGTGCAGCCGGAACTAACAGCGAAATTCTTCAGTTTTGCCTTTACCGAATCTGCATTCATGAAACAAGCACCTCCAGATAAGTTCTTACGATCGATTCGCAGCGCAGCATTTTGGCATAGGTATACAGCCGGTCGATCTGCCGATCCTGTCTTTTTAGATAATTGCGCAGCACCTCTGATGTTTCTTCGATTCCTATCTTGTTACGGTAATAAATAATATCAACGACAGTCTTTTCGATGTCAAAGATACGGAAGGAATCGCCACCCTCTGTAATCTCGGTAACACCGGTATCCATACGGGAAGGATCAAAATAGAATATCTTGATTTCCGGCCAGCTAGGAAGAGTGCTGACTTTTTTCTTCCGGTCGATTGCAATATCGACTACATCCGGGAGGAAATTAGTCAGTTCGTAATACCTGGCAGCACTCATAAGGCAGATCACACCATCCGGAACATACGCAGCTACATTGATGAAATCATTCTCATCGCCTTTATAAGAGAGATTCTCATATGTGGTGCGATTGATACGGTGAAGATGACCGTTATCTTCCATCTGGCTGATCTTATAGTAGGAATAGCCCATGTTCTTCAGCTCGCTTGTTGTGTAATATTTTTTATTTGTCTCAAGCGCGATCATCGAAATCACCTCCTTGTTCTGGAGTATACATCATTTTGGCCCAAAATTCAACTAAATTCGGCAGTTAAATTTAATAGCAGAAAATAATTAGAATATGGATGGGAGGATTCAAGAGCCATATCAATCTTATAATGCACAGTGACCGGTCTCTTCTGGACCTGAAATTCAGTTTTCACTGGCTTGGAGTGAGTTGAAAGAGTGATATTGGAAGTTTTGTAATCCGTTCAGTATAGGAGGGGCATAGGTTCCAAATCCCCTATGCAGAGATACGAGACCTCCTTTCTTCGTGACATTTTTGTATACAGAACCTATGGCACCAAAGCCCAATCCTTGGACTCCGCATTTTCCTTTTTTTTCTGGTGTTTTAGGCCAGCTTCGATCCCCCTATTGCGGTCGTCTGCGAAAGAAGGATTGAACCCCGTGAGGGCGCGAGCCATACGAATGGGCAGCCGAGGAGCCGGATCGCCGCAGGCGAGACGCATTCGATTCTCCTATGCTCCTTTTTCCGCATAGGGGGACCGGCCCCGTCCGACCCGATTCGGTTATATTGGTAAATTTGGTCATTTGCTTTACCAATTCCCTTGACTTATATGGTTAAAATGGTATCATAGAATCAAAGAATCCTCTTATACTTCTTACTTGAGAAATTGGCCGCGGAGGTGTTTTTATAATGACATTAGAACAGATCAGAGCACGAAAACGACAGATGGGCTACAGCAACGCTCAGCTTGCAGACCTGACTGAGATCCCGCTGAGCACGTTGAACAAGATTCTGAGCGGAGCCACGAAGAAGCCCCGGAAGGAAGCTCTGGACGCACTGGCGCGGGTGCTGGATACCCCGGCCGGGCCGAACGGCTGCGAGTTAGCCGCTTCGAATATGATCTGCGAGACCTCTTCTGCGTATGGAAGTCCTACCACGACAGAAACACCGCAGCAAAAGCGCCCGGGAGACTATACAATCGAGGATTATTACAAACTTCCAGATGACAAACGGGTTGAACTGATCGACGGTGTCTTCTACGATATGGCCTCCCCCAGCGTGGCACACCAGCTGATTA
>CACXGS010000304.1 GCA_902767195.1 uncultured Lachnospiraceae bacterium
TCCGTCTGGACCGAGGCAATCACGGTTTCCTCGGCAGATACACGAAGGATCATTCCTTCTTTTACGGTAGAGGTTCCGGAAGAAACCACCTGCGCCGTATGATTCGTAACAACCACCTTTGCCTCTGTTGTCGTCTCCAGCGTTCCGATTGCCGCCCAGGCAAGCACTCCCATCAGAAGAAGGATAATTGCCACCAGGACAACCCAGATTCCGGGGTTCGTTACCCGAAGATAGTCCGTCAACTGTTCCGGAGAGGAGATGCGCTCAAGCGTTTTTTTACGAAATATGCTCTGCTGTTCATTTTCTGACATGGTTTTCTCCATTTCTCTTACATTGCAATACTATCTGTGTTGTAAGAATTTTATTTATTATGCTGGCCTTCAAACTCTTTATAAATGTACCATATTTCAGGAAAAAAAGATAGCATCAGCCGATATGACACTTCTGTGACAAGGGCCGTGTTAATCTTTACGCAAAGATTCCGAAAGAATAATAATATCTGTAAATCCAAATACACAACAGGGGGGAAAATAAAAATGAAAAAACTGATCATAAGATCTGCTATTGCTGCGATGTGCTTCGCTACTTTCGCTGTACCGGCTTTTGCAGCGTCAGCGAAATCAGCAATCACAGAGTCGGAAGCAAAAGAAATCGCCTTAAATAATGAATCCTTCAGGGCGGAGGACGTCACCTTCGGGAAAGTCATTATTGATATGGATGAAGGCTCTCCGGAATATGAACTGACTTTTGCCATCGGAAATGCAAAGTACGAGTATGATATTAATGCAAAGACAGGGGAGATTACTTCCATTGAGCGGGACGTAGCCCTCGATAATACTCTTCCGAAAAAAGAGCAGGCTCTTACCGAAGATGAGGCTTTTAAAGCCGCTCTTGATCATGCCGGGCTGGAGAAAAAAGATCTTACTGAATACTTTATAGAAAAAGACAGCGAAGACGGAAACGAGGTCTATGAGATCTATCTCGAAAAAGAAGACAGCGAATACAATTATACCATTGCTGCCAGGACAGGACAGTTTCTGGAAATGGATTTCGATATTGACAAATGATACCGCACAAAACCGGCCGGATACAGTTCCGGCCGGCTTTTTTATTCTTCATAAGCTCTTTTGCAAAACTTCTCAATCTAATATTTTCAAAGGCTTCCAGCGCAGAAAATCTCCGGACACCAGCCGGTATGTTATTCCCCGGTATTCTCCGTGGATACTGTCGTAAAAACGGGGCTCTCCGTGACAGTGGGCATAGATTACCTGCTCAACACCGTATTCCTCCGCCATATCCGTAAATCCGCTGCGTTCTTCCAGAATGTTCGTAGGCGGAAAATGCAGAAACATAATGAATTTATCGTATCCGGCCCCTCTGGCCAGCTCAAACCCCTTCCGGAGCCGCTTCAGCTCCCGTTCCACCAGCTTCTTTGCATGTTCTGCCGCACCCCGGTCATAGCCGACGATCTGATACTGTTCGTTCAGGTAAAAAGGCCCCTGAAAAGTAAACCCTTTTGTAGCCACCAGGGCATAGTCCCGGTATACTTCGTAACTATCCTGGAGAAATGTGAGCCGGGGCTTATACATTTCATTCAGGCGGTCTGTTTTTTTAGCATCCCAGAACATATCATGGTTGCCCCGGGTCAGAATCTTTCTGCCCGGCAGGCTGCATATATATTCAAGGTCCAACTGGCATTCTGACAGATTTTTCCCCCAGCTGTGATCACCTGCCAGCACAAGAGTGTCGTCATCTTTAATCATCCTTTTACAATACTTGCGAACCTTCTCTTCATGCTTTTTCCAAAGCCGCCCCCGCAGCTGCCCCGGAGCTTTCAGCTCTGTCTGGTAATGCAGATGCAGGTCGCCGATTGCATATAAGCTCATAAGCACCTCACCTTTCCTCTCTGTTATCCATAATATGCCTTTTCCCGGAGCCTGTCCATATAGTATAATATATAGAAGGAAATTTTTAATTAAATACCGTATAAGAGGAGTTACCAGCATGAAGTACATCTATCTTGTCAACAGCTTTCAATACGGAAAAGGCACGGGCCGGATCATACACAAGCTCAGGAGAGCTTCGGAATACTTTGGCCGTGATTATAAGATTAAAGTCTGCCGCAGCCCCCAGGAGTCTCTTTCCTTCATTGATCAATGCAAAGGCCTGGGGCGGGTAATAACAACCATTGGCGGAGACGGTTCCATCAACCATCTTTTAAACGCCCTGGCAGGATCAGGGAACATCCTGTCTTTTCTCCCTTACGGCACCGGCAATGATTTCTATCGGGGATGTCTTGAATATCTGACTTCCGGTGTCCATGAAGTGGATATCATCCGGATTAATGATCGCTATTTTATCAACAATGCCTGCTTCGGAATTGACGCCGATATCGCCAATGATGAACGCTTTATCCACAATAAATTTATCCCCAAGCCTCTGCGTTTTCACGCCGGAGTAGTCCATCATTTTCTTTCCTTCAAGGAAGGCCGGCAGCTGAAAATAGAGTGCGGAGGAGAGACTATCGAGGGGAATTACACCACAGTAATTGCTGCCAACAGTCAGTATTACGGCGGAGGCTACAAGGTTTCTCCGGACAGCAGGATTAATGACGGAATCATGGAAATATATCTTGTGGACAAGCTGACCCGGCCGGGTATGGCAAAGGTCATCCTCTCCATGAAAAATGCCGGTCATCTGAAAGATCCGGCCCTGAGAATGATCAAAACGGACCGGCTGACCATATCTTCTGCCCTCCCCTTTGAGGCCAATATGGATGGGGAACCCCTTTTGTCAGACCGGTTTGAACTGGAGCTGATCCCCCGGGGCATCCTCCTGGATTACGACAGGGAATTTAATGAATATTTTCTTAAAGTATAAGATTTTCAATCAAGAACGCTTCGGCGTTCTTGGCGCGGGATTCGGGTCGGCTCTGCCGACATAATTCCTATCCGAATCCCTGCGCATCCGCCGGAGGCTCATCAGATGGAGATTGAAACTCCACCGGATGGAATTAAATTATTCTCCTCTCCTTAAAAGGAGGGAGTTTCAATTGGAATCTAATGAAACAGTCTGAACCGGTGGATTCTGTTGACATAAATATAACAAAAGACTAATATAAAAATAGCAACAAGAAGTTTTGTGCAGCACTCATCATCGTGTCCTGTTACGATGAAACAAATCAGGGCATCCGCATTGTGCCAACACTAATGAAAAGGAGCAGATATGGCAAAATTTGGAGTAGTAATTGTGTCTCACAGCGAATTGATCGCCAGAGGGCTGAAAGACCTTGTGGACGAGATGAATGACGGGGCCGTTCTGGTAGTTGCTGCCGGCGGAGCCGATCAGGGACGGCTCGGTACCAGTGCGATCAAGATCCAGGAAGCGATTGAATCCCTCGAGGACTGTGATCACATCCTGGTTTATGCAGATCTGGGCAGTTCTATTCTGTCTGCGGAGACTGCATTTGATCTGATCGATGAGGATCTGGCTGAGAAGTGTCTTATAGTGGATTGTCCCATAGTAGAAGGCGCTCTGGCCGGTGTAGTACAGGCAAACATGTCCCAGTCACTGGAAGAAGTGATTGCAGCTTCCGAGGAAGCCAGAGACGCGCACAAAGTGTAACAAAGGAGTAAAAATGAGACTCTGACATGAGTTTTCATTCACTCCGGTGTCATTTCTTTATAATCAAAGGAGGTATACCAGATGGCAAAGATCAAAAGATTGTTCAATGATCCCTATGAAATCGTAGAGGAGTATCTTGAGGGTTATGTGAAAGCACATAAAGAATATGTAAAGATGTGCGATATGGAAGAAGCCCAGGGCAGGGTTGTCATCACCAAAGACGCAGGAACTAAGGACAAGGTCGGCGTTATTATCGGCGGCGGTTCCGGACATGAGCCTCTCTTCATCGGCTATGTCGGAGAAGGCTTTGCTGATGGCGTTGTTATCGGTAATATCAATACTTCCCCGTCACCGGATCCCTGTTATGCAGCTGCAAAAGCCTGTGACAACGGCAAAGGATGTATTTATCTTTACGGCAACTATGCCGGCGACGTCATGAACTTTGACATGGGCGCTGAGCAGGCCGACGAAGAAGATGATATCCGGGTAGAGACCGTACTGGTCACAGATGACGTAGTTTCTTCTGAGAACATCGCAGACAGAAGAGGTATCGCCGGTGATTTCTTCGTGTTCAAAGTAGCTGCTGCCAAGGCAGATACCGGCGCAGACCTTGATGAGGTTGTTGCCGCTGCAACAAAAGCCAATGATAACACACGTACCATGGGTGTTGCCATGTCCTCCGCTACTCTTCCGGCCAAAGGAGACGTAATCTTTGAGCTTCCGGAAGGCGATATGGAGATTGGTATGGGTATCCACGGAGAGCCCGGTGTAAGAAGAGGAAAGATTGATACCGCGGATAATGTAATCGACGAAATCATGGATCCCATTCTTGCCGATCTTCCTTTTGTAGAGGGTGACGAGGTATATGTACTTGTGAACTCTCTCGGCGCAACCCCGCTGATGGATCTCCATGTCTGCTTCCGCAGAGTCGCTCAGATCCTGGAAGAGAAGGGTATTACCATTTACAAAGCCCTGGTTGGCCCCTTCGCCTGCTCCATGGATATGGCCGGCATGTCTGTCACCCTCATGAAGCTTGACGATGAGCTGAAAGAGCTTATGGACGCACCTTGCGACACACCATACTTTACCCAGAAATAATATACAAGAGGTTGATAACATGAGTGATTACGAATTAAGCAAAGACTATTTTGTCAAAGTCATCGAGGACCTGATCGCCCTGGTTGACAAGAGGAAAGAGTATTATACAGAACTTGACTCCGCCATCGGTGACGGTGACCACGGCATCAATCTTGAGATCGGTTTCCGTGAAGTCAACAAGCATCTGGACGAGTGGAAGAACCTGAATGTGCGTGACTTCTACAACAATGTAGGAAAAGCCCTTCTTGACAAGGTTGGCGGATCTTCCGGCCCCCTTTACGGAAGCTTCTTTATGAAGTTCGGTCTTCCCATCAAGTCAAAAGGTCCGGATGAGGGCGCCACCTTCCCGGAATTCATCGAAATGCTGGACAAGGGTGTTGCCATCATCAAAAAGCGCGGCAAATCCACTACCGGTGAGAAGACCATGCTGGATACCTTCGTTCCCGCTCTGGAGACACTGCGGAAAGAGTTCGAAGGAGGAACTCCGGCGAAAGAGGCCATGGCGAAAGCCGTTCAGGCCGGAAAAGACGGTCTGGAATTCACCAGAAACATTGTCGCTACCAAAGGTCGTGCCATGAGACTGGGCGAGCGTGCCATCGGACATCTTGATCCCGGTGCCGCTTCTGCTTCGGAATTCCTGGAAGTCTTCTACGACGATATGCCGTAACATTTTAAACCATCTGAAAACAAACTGTCCCCGGAGCATGACTGCTCCGGGGACTAATTTGTATTACAATCTGTTTATTTAGAAACGATAGCTGATTCCTTTGGCATCACACAGCTTCAGCCAGTCCGCTCTCTTAATAACCTGCCCGCCATAGCAGACAAAGCGGCAGCCACATTTGCATTGATATTCTACCGACCCGATCTTATCATCATAGAGGGCATTATCGGAAAATGAATCTGCGCTCCGGCTGTGACACTCCGGGCACACAATGTCCATTCCCTTCGTAGGGAGGCCTTTATTTGCTTCACTGAAACCTCCCTGAACGTTATCGAGCTCATCAAGTCTCATATTCTTAACCTTTCTTTCGTTTGTTGACATAAACGCCACCTCCAAGTACTGCAGCTGCAATCAAAGCTAAGAGAATATAGATAAGGGGTTTTCCTGCCGCCGTCGCTGCGTTTGCAGATTTCCGGGCAAAGGCAAAAGGCGAAAAATGCGCGGTTTCAATCGTGATCGTCTTCGGGCCTCGCCCGATATCATTCAGGATCTCTACTTTGCCATCGTAATAGTGAAGAACACAGTTGATCTCCGGGCTTGCCTTCTGCATTTTGATCTGTACAGGGTTCTCAAGCTCTGTTACTTCGACCGGATCTTCCTCCTCCCGCTGTTTAGATACATTGATCGTGAAGTATTCATCAATCTGGGCTCCGGCCTTTTCCATCTTCTCTTTTGCTTCTTTATCGATATCATCGTTTTTGATAATTCCGATATTAATATTGTAATTTGTTCCGTCAGCAATTTCTGCTTTTTCTTCCATTGTCAACGTTTCTTTCACGAAAGCAAGCATATTCTGGATGGTCCGGTCATCCTCAAAGACACTGTTGGTTTTTTCCTCATCGCCGGGAACGAGATACTGGTTGTTAATCTGGATATTGAGGGTTCCCGCCTCGTAGGCCGCATGAATAAGCTCCTCATCTTCACCCTTCTTAAGCTTTTCTCTTACCTCATCCGGACTGAGGTCCAGAACCTGGTAGAGGCCCAGAGCTTCATCATAATTATACTGGTCCGTTTCATCCGGAAGATCATCCGCACCATCAACACCGACAACGTTCTGCTTCCTGGTCAGGAGAATCTCATCCAGCTTTCCCTGGTCCTTCATCTGCTGGTATTCTTCCGGTGTAACAATGTTCGAAGATTTGGACTCCGCATCACCATCGGCCGGATATAACTTCATAACGGAATATTTCTTTGCCTCTTCAACGGAGATTACCTTGTCTTTTTTAACGTTCTTCACATTATTCTTCTTTGGCGCGAACACAACGGAGATCTTGTGATTCTCACGGATGTTCTTGAAAACATAGGAAGTCGTATTTCCTACATTTTTGCCATCCACATATACTGCCTGGACTTCGTAGCCATTCTTCGGGCAGATTGTATATATGGCGGTATCGCCCTGTCCGATGGTCATTTCCCCGGATGGGTAGATCGCTCCGCCCTTGTTGGCGACACCGGAAAGCATCGTATAGGAAGTCGTGCCGAGCTTTTTAAACTGGGCCTTGAAGGAAAGGTCTCTGTCAATTCCCTTTACCGTATATTTTTCTTTTGTTGTTACAAGCTGGTTATTCAGGAAGAAGCCACAGAATACATATCCATCTTCCGCCTCTGCAGTAATGGTCACATCCGAATTGTCCTTATAGGTTCCTTCTCCGGTCACTTTTCCGGTCTTTTTGGGAGTGACCCCTATACGGACAATGTGACTTTTTGTTTTAAAGACACCCCGTATTTTGCGGTCATCTTTCACTTTCAGGCTATATTCCCTGTCTTTGCTGAGGAGCTTATCTCCCTCAAACCATCCTTTAAATGCATAGCCGCGTTTTGGTTTAGCAGTCAGATCAGCGTATTGGCCGGCTTTATACCTGCCGCCGCCGGATACGGTTCCGCAATCCTCGTCTGAAGACCGGACCTTTAATGTATAATAGCTCCGGTCAAACTTCGCGGTAAATGAATGATTGCGGTGAATATTCCGCACGGTCAGGAAGTCTGAGGACTTGAGCTTCTCGTCCCCCCGATACCATCCTTCAAATTCATAGCCATCATGAGCGTAGGCGATCAGCTCCGCCTTGGCTCCCTTAGCATAACGACCGGTTCCGCTTACTGTTCCTGCTCTCCTGGGAGCGACCTTCGCCTTGACAAAGAATTCTTTTGCCGGAGGCGTCTCATCGGAATTCTTCTGAGTCACATTCTCATCCTGACTGGTCTCCTCCGTCTTCTTCGTGCTGTCTTCGCTTTTTTCCGGCTCTTCCGGGGCTGCCGGTTCCGTAATCTTCACACTGGCATCAACCGTTACCTGGCTGGAAGGTTCCTCAGCATCCTGGAAGGATAATGTACAGGAATAATCGCCCGGCGGCAGATCATCCGCTAAGGAGACCTGACAACTCATTTCCTCACCGGGGCCGATATGGTCATCAGAAAGGATATCAAGAAGGAACGCGCATTCCGCATCTGACTGCTGCCATACCACGTCCACATCCGTGTTTCCTTTATTGGTGACAGAAAACCGGATCGGTTCAGCATTATTGCTGTTCTCTATGCTGCCAAAACTCACGTTGCTTTTACTTGCCGACAGCTCTCGGATAATCTCCTGTTCCGGTTCCTGTTCTTCAGGATCTGCCTCATTATCTGTATCGTCAGCATTCCCATCTTCTTCTATGTCCTGCTCCTCTTCATTCGTATCTTCGACATAGGTTTCTTCAGAATACTCGTCGTCTGTCGCAAACACCTGGAAAGGGGTTATGTTGGCTGCGATCAGCACAGTACATAATAAAATAGTTACGATTCGTTTTATCAATTGTTTGTACCCTCCTTTCTTAGCTCTTTGTCTTCTATATTATACCATACTATACCATGAAAAGGTTTGCTTGGGAAAGACCACCAAAAAAATATTTTTTACCCCTGAAACCGTGCTATGATAGAACATAAGAATGGATAATGAAAAGGAATCAGCACCATGAATCAATATGATTTTGATACTTATCTGCAAAAAGAAAAAGGAACCTGGAAAGAAGAAGCAAGGATTATCCTTCACCTCAGTCTTCCTGCGATACTGGCCCAGCTGACCTCCATAGCCATGCAGTATATTGACGCGGGAATGGTGGGCAGCCTGGGGGCAAAGGCCACGGCGGCAATCGGACTGGTACTCTCTTCCACCTGGCTGGTGGGAGAGATATGCATCGGCCTTTCATCCGGTTTTTCCGTACAGGTAGCCCAGTTGACCGGTGCCCGGCAGGAGGCGGAAGCAAGAGATGTTTTCCGGCAGTCTTTGACGGTTCTGCTCTTCATCGGTCTCGGTATAGCCTTTCTGGGAACCTCCATCAGCAGGGTTTTACCTGTATGGCTTGGAGGCAGCCCGGAGATTCTGTCGGATGCCGGAACATATTTCTTTATCTACAGCTGCTCGATTCCATTTTCCATGATGAGATATCTCTCTGCAGGTATGATGCAGTGCAGCGGCGACATGAAAACTCCCGGGATTCTCTCGGGACTGCTTTGTCTGCTTGATGTCATATTCAATATGTTTTTCATTTTTCCCTTCAGAAAGATTACTCTCGGAAGCCTGTCCTTTATGATGCCTGGTGCGGGACTTGGCGTAAGAGGTGCCGCCATAGGCACCGCATTATCAGAAGTGGTTATCTCGCTGATCATGCTCTACATGGTATGTTTCCGAAACAAAAAACTGGCTCTGAGGCAAAAAGGCCGCTGGCAATGGAGAAAAAACACTCTTCTAAATGCCGCCAGAATCGCAGTCCCTCTTTCTTTCGACCAGTTCTTTCTTTGCAGTGCCTATATCATGGCAACAAAAATCGTGGCGGGCATCGGCACCATTGCCGTCGCTGCCAATTCCCTGGCGATCACCGTCGAAAGCCTGGGGTATATGCCGGCCTACGGAATCGGTATAGCAGCCACTACCATCATCGGTCAGACCATCGGCGCAAGGAGAAATGACCTGACCAAAGGCTTCTCCCGGATGATCATTATTCTGAACATGGGCTTAATGGGTCTGATGGGGATACTGCTGTACATTTTTGCACCCCTGATCTTCTCCATGCTTACCAGTGATCTGGCCGTAGCGGCTCTGGGGACCGAAGTCCTCCGGATGGAGCTGATCGCGGAACCCTTTTTCGGAGCCTCCATCTGCTGCAGCGGCATATTCCGCGGAGCCGGAGACACTCTGGTTCCCAGCATCATGAACCTGTGCAGCATGTGGGGTGTGCGTATTATACTGGCCTTCTTCCTGGTTCCTTCTATGGGACTGCAGGGCTACTGGCTGGCTATGACCATTGAGTTGTTCTTCCGGGGAAGCATTTTCCTGATCCGGCTGGCCCGGGGAAAATGGAACAGGAAAGCTCTTATATAAATGACATGAAAAAAGAGTGCCATCTTTCGTGATGACACTCCTTTCTCTTTTTAACCTGTGATACTCATACGCTTTTGGGCCGCGATGCTGAGCAGAACTAAAATCAGGTCGTCGATGGGTCCCGGACACGCATCAATCGGCGATACGACATATAAAGCCATAAAAACCAAAACCAGAACTTTTGTTAACCGATTCATAGCCAGCCTCCTTTCCACTGACCTGCCCGCCTCAGCCGACCCGAACTCCTTGAAAGCTTTCCTGATCAAACTCCGTTAAGTCATGCTTCAGAGAGCAGAGACACAATTCCGAAAATGATCAGAGCTGGTAAAGCTATGATGAATAATCCTTTCACAACCAGTCCGATCAGAATCAGGGGGAGAAAGAGTAACGTGAAAAAAATCTTAGTCAGACCCCAGGCTCCCCGTAGTGCCAAAAGAGCAATTTTTCCAAAAACTGCGAACATACAAATAATAAATAATAGTGTTAACATTTTCAATCCCTTCCCTTTCTTAAAAAAGAACATGTTCACTAAAACGGAACATCTCTCAAAATAATCTTTGATGTCTTGTTTGAGTATAGTATAATGATTGTCGAGACAGGGATATATACACAACATCACGAATTATGCTGTTTTATTCCGCGGATTTGAAGAAATAGAGTACAAGGAGGGACCAAGATGGGCCGACAGTCCACCAGAGAAAATAAAAACATATACCAGCAGGCCAGAGAAGAAAAAGGGCTGACCCGGGAGAAGGCGGCAGATCTGATGCCCGGATTCTCCTCCGCCAGGATTGAAAAGATTGAATACGAGACCCAGGAGCCGACCCCCTACGACATCGTCCAGATGGCAGACTGTTACGGAAGGCCGGATCTGTGCAATTATTACTGCTCTCATAAATGTGCCATCGGAGACCGATATGTGCCGGAAATCGAGATTACTGATCTTCCGGGTATCATCCTGGAGACCATCGCCGGTCTGAATGATGTCGAGGCTCTCACTAACCGGCTGATCCAGATCGGACGGGACGGCAAAATCACCGATGACGAGATTGAGGACTTCGCTTTAATCAGTTCAAAGCTTGATGCCATTTCCCTGGCCGTCAGCACCCTGAACCTCTGGGTGGATAAAACCGCCGGCGAGAATAAAATCAATCTGGATCTGCTGAAAGCAGAGAAAGAAAAATACAAGTCAGCCGGTCAGGGAATCAGGACAGGAAAGAGCAGGTAAGACACATGAATCTATTAACAAATATAAGCAGCTTTTTAGGTAAATACATGGCAGTCATCGTCCTGGCAGTGGCAGCAATGTCTCTGTTTGCGCCGGGCACTGCCCTTTGGGTGCAGACGGAATGGATTAATTATCTTCTGATGCTTGTCATGTTCGGAATGGGCCTGACACTAAAAATAGAAGATTTCAAATATGTGTTCAGACATCCCCGGTATGTTCTTCTGGGATGTCTCAGCCAGTTTACAATCATGCCGCTGCTGGCCTTCGGCCTTGGCAGGGCATTTCAACTGGATACTGCTCTGCTGGCGGGTGTGATTCTGGTGGGAACCTGTCCCGGCGGCACAGCGAGCAATGTCATCACCTATCTGTCCGGTGGCGACGTGCCTCTTTCTGTAGGTATGACCAGTGTAAATACCCTTCTTGCCCCGATTCTGACTCCGGCCATCACCTATTTCTTTCTTCATACAAGTGTAGATGTCAATGTGTTGTCCATGTTTGTGTCGATTATTCAGGTAGTTATTATTCCGATTATCCTCGGACTGATCATCAATCATTTTTTTAGCAGACATACAGAACCGGCAGTCAGAATCCTGCCAATGATCTCTGTCATTGCCATCTGCCTGATTGTTATGGCAGTAGTGTCCCATAACGCAGAAAAGATCCTGACCACCGGAATGGTGATCTATGTTGTAATTATCCTGCATAACCTTCTGGGCTATGCCTGTGGTTTCGGCCTGGGCCGTCTTCTTAAGCTTGATATGTCGAAAACAAAAGCCCTCTCCATTGAGATTGGTATGCAGAACTCCGGACTTGCAGCCTCCCTGGCAGGAACCGCTTTCCCCAATCTGGCCATGGCTACTGTTCCGGGGGCCTTGTTCTCTGTATGGCACAATATCTCCGGAGCGATTCTTGCCAGCATCTATCGACGGAAATAAATAGGATATCCGGAAAGATCAGCAGGGATTATCTTCGATTCGCAGGGCCAGCGTCTCATAGAAATATGCATCCTTGCTGTTATCTTTCGCACTAAGCTCACTATAAGGGCGCAGACAGGTATGAAGGCGGCGTGCTGAATCCTTGACTTTCTTTTTCCCATCAATCACAATATCACCCTGCGGACACTTCCAGTTGTTCAGGAAATGATATCTGGACCAGCGGATATGTTCAATCTCCTGCAATTCATCCTTTACGGCCTGATCCAGCCTCTCGTAAGCCGTCTCATTTTGAATACTGTCCATTCCTTTCACGTCGATCCCGTGCTCTTTCAGGAGGAGATACTTTAAAGAATCATGCATGGCTGCGGCATAATTGGATCCCCTTGTAAAGGCATCGAGACTGTTCCAGCCGCCAATGCTGTCCGGGTCACCCGGTATATACTGCCCCTCTCTTTTGTTGAAACCCTTTCTGAACTCTTCGGTGGTGACATAGGCAGCCAATTGCGAATAATTCAGGCTGCTGACGTCCTCTTTCTCACCAAGCATATATGCTGCATGACAGAGCTTTCCGTCCTTGTGAATATCATCCATCAAAAGGACTTCCTGAATGTTATCATCATGCAGGGCTCCTGTCAGGACACATTTCTTATTATCGACCAGGGCACTGATATTCGTGCTGTCTGTAAACAGGTGAATTTCGGCATCATAGCCTGCATCACACATTGAGTTGGCAATACTGACATTATCCCAGGTGCTTTTGCATAAAATGATCCGGTCAGCCTCTGACAGAAGGGAAGTACTACGGTACCATTTTTCATGGATAAACTCTATGGTATCAGAACCATATTGATTCAGAATGCTGTCAAGATCAGGATGCATCGCCTGGAATTTTTCATGGTCACCAAAGACCAGGTATCGGAAATGCCCTTCCCGGTCGTAGATGTTCGTCAAAAGCCCCCAGTAAAGCACCGCTTCCGCTAACTGCCCCTCCCCGATAATGGCGATGGTCTCCCTGCCTGTACAGAAATGCTCTCTCCAGTAGGAAATGGCCTTGACTTCCGAAGTATTTATAAGAAATACATTGTTTTGTTCCAGGCTGATATGGCTTCCCATCTCCAGGCACAGATGAACCTCATCCGCCTTTTGAAGCTGACTGGAATGGGCCTGGAAAAAATCCAGTGTCGCGTCATCAGATTCAAACATGATGACCTGCTTCGGGGCTTTAAAAGACAGACGATTGTCAGAGCGGATTCCTTTTTTCCCCAAACTGGCTAGTAACTGCTCCATATAGACGCCTTCTCCGTGAACAGCAACGGCATCATCCCTTCTCACTCTTTTCCATATCATACTGTTTTCAACGACCGTAATCAAAGCCGTATACACTAACCCAAAGAGAAAAATAATGCCGATCCAACGGGCGATTTCCAACAGGATATTATGTTTGGGCAGGGGATCAAGATACACTTTGACGAGCTTCAGACTTGACAGCAGCGCTGTGTAATAGTCATATCCCTCCCCGTATATGTATCCGATCAATCCAAAAATTACAACTGCGGCCGGCGCGATAACAATCCACTGTCTTTTTTTCACAAATATTCACCGCCTATTCTTAATTACATGTTTCGCGAGAAAGCATATCTTATTCTATAATCCTTTTTTACAGTTTGCAAGACCTTCCACTCTCATAGGCAAAATCAAAAAAATTGCCCGGCAGGGATATAAACAATGATAGCTTTTAACTTTTACATCGTGTATTATAATAGAAAGAAATTTCATCACTTTCAGCAGGTATTATATTGAGCAGGTATTATATATAGTAATAATAAGAAACGGAGATGCCAGTATTATGAAAAAAGACTCCTTTATGATACGAATCAGGGCCGGTATATTATCAGCCATCTGTGCCTGCGCACTGACGATCGGCCTTTTGCCCGCCCGGCCCCTTTATGCACAGTCAACAGCAACATCACAAGAGACCGGCAAACAGGAAATCCGCCGGCAGGCAGGGGAGAACGATGACCCCTTTGCTCCTGAAGAGGGCTATTCTCTTCGAACAAAAGGGAACCTGCCGGCTGCCTTTGACCTTCGCCATGTGAACGAAAACGGTACGGAAAAGAATTATATTACCCCGGTCCGCCAGCAGAATCCTTTCGGCTCCTGCTGGGGATTCGGAGCGGTTGCGGCAGCAGAAAGCAGTATACTTTCATCCGGTCTTGTGAATAATCCCCGGGATCTCAACTTATCGGAGAAACAGATTGCCTGGTATGTAACCAAAGCCCTGGATGATCCGAACCATCCCCAGAACGGCGAAGGCATTGTATTTGATCAGGATGTCTCTGATTCAGGGAAATATGATATGGGAGGTTTTACTCTTTATGCTACCAACTTTTTTGCCAGCGGAATCGGTCCGGTCTCTGAAGATACTTCCACGGAAGACGGTGAAATCTATCGATATCGCGGTAAAAAAGGTATTGTTGTCAATGAGAGGGTAACCTGGTTTGACGACGCAAATTTGGAGCAGTCCGGATACAAAAAGACTTACTACAGTCCGGACGATGACTGGTCTATGCCTGAGAAGTACCGTTTTCATCAGGATTATCGACTGAAAGAATCCTATCTTCTGCCCAGTCCTAATGTAAAGGCAGAAGGAAGCAGTGGAAAGCCGGAATATAATCCTGAGGCAACGGAGGCCATAAAGAATCAGCTTCTTAATAAGAGAGCCGTATGTGTCAGCATTTGCGCGTCCCACAGCCGGCCCGGAGAAGTTGATGACAGTGACATTGGTAAGATCTGGGCCCAGTATACATTAACCTCGACGCAAAACCATGTGGTTACCATCGTCGGTTATGATGATAATTTCCCTAAAACTCTTTTCCAGGATGAGCGTCAGCCGCCGGAGAACGGAGCATGGCTGGTGAAAAACAGCTGGGGGGCGGATACCAGTGATTTCCCGGATAACGGATACTCCCACTGGGGTCTTCTTGAGGGAGAGGATCGTGCAGGAGGCA
>CACXGS010000305.1 GCA_902767195.1 uncultured Lachnospiraceae bacterium
ATGTACTCCGGGCCGGTGAGGAGATCCTGCTGGATGACGTTTCCCTGGCGCAAATATCCGATTCTTTACAAGTGCCTGTAAATATTATACAATCAGAAGGAAGAAGCTTTGTGGACAGTATTGTGTTCGGACAGAGCTTGTTATAAACAGACAGGAGGACATCATGGGGAAACCTGTTGTTGCGGTCGTCGGACGGCCCAATGTTGGAAAATCTACATTATTTAACGCCCTGGCAGGGAGCAGAATCTCCATCGTGGAGGACACTCCCGGAGTGACAAGAGACCGGATTTATGCGGATGTGACCTGGCTGAATTATCAGTTTACTCTGGTGGATACCGGCGGTATCGAGCCGGAGACGGACGACCTGATTCTCTCCAGGATGAGGGAGCAGGCTGAGACAGCCATTATGACAGCAGATGTGATCCTTTTCCTGACGGATGTCCGTCAGGGTCTGGTGGATGCTGACTTTAAGGTTGCCGACATGTTACGGAGGTCTCAGAGACCGGTACTCCTTATTGTAAATAAGGTGGACAGCTTTGAGAAGTTCATGCCGGACGTTTACGAGTTTTATAATCTGGGACTGGGCGATCCCATACCCATCTCCGCCGCCGGGAAACTGGGGCTGGGAGACATGCTGGATAAAGTGATTGAAGAGTTTAATCCGGAAGACCTTCAGGAGGAAGAGGATGACCGGCCGAAGATTGCGGTGATCGGTAAGCCTAATGTAGGGAAATCATCGATTATCAATAAGCTCCTGGGAGAGGAGAGAGTGATCGTATCACCGATTGCCGGAACCACCAGGGATGCCATCGATACTTCCGTTCAGAGGAATGGAAAAGAATATGTATTCATCGACACGGCAGGTCTTCGGAGAAAGAGCAAGATCAAGGAAGAGTTGGAGCGTTACAGTGTGATCCGTACAGTGTCTGCTGTGGAGCGCTGTGACGTGGCTGTGCTGCTGATAGACGCGGTCGAGGGCGTCACTGAACAGGATGCCAAGATTGCCGGTATTGCTCATGAGAGAGGAAAAGGCATAATCATCGCGGTGAACAAATGGGACCTGATTGAAAAGGACAACCACACCATGAAGGAGTTTTCCCTAAAAGTGTGGGAGAAGCTTTCCTATATGCCCTATGCCGAACTGATCTTTATCTCGGCTAAGACCGGCCAGAGACTGCCGAAACTCTTTGATGTGATTGATGCGGTGATCGAGAACTGTTCCTTAAGGGTTCAGACCGGTGTCCTCAACGAGATCCTCATAGAGGCGACGGCTATGAAGCAGCCTCCGTCGGATAAGGGTAAGCGGCTCAGGATTTACTATATCACCCAGGTTTCCGTGAAACCGCCCACCTTTGTCATGTTTGTGAATAGTAAAGAACTGACACATTTTTCATATACGCGCTACATTGAGAACCAGATCCGTAACACCTTCGGATTCCGGGGAACACCGATCCGGTTCATTTATCGGGAAAGAAAGGAGAAATAAATTATGATAGGGTATTATCTGGTGCTGATCGTGATTGGCTATCTTATGGGTTGTATTGAGTGTGGATATTACATTTCCAAGATTGTCAAGAAAAAGGATATCCGGGATTACGGAAGCCATAACTCCGGTGCCACCAATATGCTGCGTGTTTTCGGATGGAAATACGGATTAGCCACATTTCTCGGAGATGCACTCAAAGCTTTTATCCCGGTCTTCCTGGTGAAGATGCTGCTTCTTCCCCGCCTGGGCCTCGACCCCTATAGTGTGCAGGGAAGCCTGCTGCAGCTGGTAACCGGATTCGCCGTGGTGCTGGGTCACAATTATCCGGTGAACCTCAAGTTCAAGGGAGGAAAAGGATCATCCGCCACCGGCGCAGTTATGATGGCCTATGACTGGAGAATGGGATGCCTCTGCATTCTGATCTTTGTGATTGTTGTGGCATTAACCCGCTATGTATCCCTGGGATCCATGCTCTACTCGGTAGCAATCGTCATTGAGATGGCTATATTCCATCCTCACTGGCAGCTGATACTCTTCTCGACACTCTTCCCCATCTTCAGTATCTACCGGCACAAAGCCAATGTACAAAGACTGATGTCCGGAACAGAGAGTAAGTTTGGGCAGAAAGCTTCTGCCGGCCCGCCTGACAACAAATAAATGATAATAATATCAAAAGTGCCGTCGCGCAAAAGCGGCGGCACTTTTATGTTACGGTACTGGCGAAGCGGCCAGTTCTTCCCATTTTTCATAAAGGAGGAGCAGTTCTTCTTCGCATGCTTCCAGCTTCTCGGTGAGCTCCGTCAGAATCTCCGGGTCACTGGCATGTTCGGGCAGGTTCATCTGCTCTCTCAGATTATCACTTTCTTCTTCCAGCCGGGCGATCTCATGCTCGGTTTTTTTAACCTGGTTGGCATGCTTTCTTCTTATGGCAGCCAGCTCCCGGTTCCTTTGCCACTCCTCCCTGCTTCCGGCGTGTTCGGCAGCCGGCCCTTTATCGGATCCGGCTTCTTCCTGTGCCGCAGCCAGGAGATTGTCACTGTCTGCTTCCACATTTCCGGCAGCTTTCTGCTCCAGATAGTAGGAGTAATTGCCCTTGTAATTCACGATGCCTTCCGGGGAGAGGTCCAGGATCCTCCCGGCTGTCCGGTCGATGAAATAGCGGTCGTGGGATACATAAAATACAGTTCCTTCATAATTATTGATGGCGTCCTCCAGGATTTCCCGGGAAGGGATATCCAGATGATTCGTCGGCTCATCTAAAATGATGAAGTTGGCATTGGACAACATGAGCTTGGCCAGGGAGACTCTTCCTTTTTCCCCGCCGGAAAGGGTGCCGATGGTTTTGAACACATCCTCTCCGGTAAATAGAAAGGCGGCCAGTACATTCCGGATCCGGGTGTTGCCCAGTTTGGGATAGGCGTCGGCTATCTCGTCGAATATTGTATTCTCATCGTTGAGGATGTGCTGTTCCTGGTCATAATAACCGATGGACAGCTTGGCCCCGTAACGGATCTTTCCACTGTCCGCCCTCAGATGGCGGTTGATAATCTTAAGGAGCGTGGTCTTACCGGTACCGTTGGCTCCCAGAAGGGCGACCTTTTCCCCGCGGAAAATCTGAAGGTTCAGATTGCGGAAGAGGTGATTGTCCCCGAAAGACTTGGAAAGACCTTCGATGGTCAGCACATCATTGCCGCTGGTGATTTCCGGTGTCAGGGTGATCCGCATGCGGCTGTTTAAAGTGACCGGTTTCTCCACCATCTCAATCTTGGAGAGCATTTTCTCCCGGCTTTCTGCCCGGCGGATGGATTTCTCCCGGTTGAAAGACCGAAGCTTGGTGATGACCTCCTCCTGGTGGTGGATCTCAGCCTGCTGATTAACGTACCGGCGCATCTGGGCGTCTCTCTTAGCCCTGCTTTTCTCTGCGTAGGCAGTGTAGTTGCCCTGGTATACATTGCTTTCGCCGTTCTCGATCTCGATGACTTTCCCGACTACCCGGTCCAGGAAATAGCGGTCATGTGAAATGATCAGGACGGCATTCCGATAGCCGGAAAGGAATGTCTCCAGCCATTTGATGGATTCCATATCCAGATGGTTGGTCGGCTCATCCAGCAAAATCAGGTCCGGCTTGGTCAGAAGGATCCTTCCCAGAGCGACCCTGGTCTTCTGGCCTCCGGAAAGCTGATGGATGGGAGTGTCAAACTGGTCTTCTGAAAAACCAAGTCCCTTCAGAACCCCCACAATCTGGCTTCGCCAGGCATAGCCTTCCGCCTGCTCGAATCGCTCTGTCAACAGGCTGTACCGGGACATGGCAGACTCAAGAGCTTCTCCGGTGCGGCTGCTGATTTCCTTCTCCAGATGCCGGATCTCTTCCTCCATCCGGATCAGGTCCTTCATGGCGTCCAGCATCTCCTCGTAGATGGTCCGCCGGGAAGTGACATCGATGACCTGGGAAAGATAGCCGATACTTGTTCCCTTCTGAAGAATGACCTGTCCGCTGTCTGCTTCGTATTCACCCGCAAGAATTCGAAAAAGAGTCGTCTTGCCGGCTCCGTTAATACCGATCACGGCGGCTTTCTCACCTTCGTTAATTATAAAATTAACATTATTTAAAACATTATTATCGCCAAAGGCCTTGCAAACCTTCTGACAGGATAAAACCATAATAACCTCCGATGGCCTAAAATAGCCATTTACATAAACATTTTGTATTTTATCATAAATAAAATTGACTGACAATCCAATTTAAAACAGAATCGCCCCGATGGTCTGTATCTGATGTAAAAGGCCAATTCTGATTGACTTTCGTTAATTATTTGTTTATAATTATTGTACAATTATTTCACATATATTACACAGAAGACAAGAGCACCCCACTACAGGAGACGGGGTGTATTAAGGATATAGAGGAGGGATCTGATGTCAGAGAATACGAATCATACGAATTTAGATGTCAGCAGGCCCGTTTCACCGGCGGTGATTAAACGACTGCCGCGATATTACAGATACCTCGGAGATTTACTGAAGAATGGCGTGACACGGATTTCTTCGAATGAGCTGAGCAGTCGGATGAATGTTACGGCATCCCAGTTTCGACAGGATCTGAATAATTTCGGCGGCTTTGGCCAGCAGGGATACGGGTATAATGTGGAATATCTTTACAAAGAGATGGGTAGAATTCTGGGACTTGAGGAGCAGAATAATATCATTATTATCGGTTCGGGTAATCTGGGTCAGGCCCTGGCCAATAACCAGGAATTCGACAGTAACGGCTTCCATGTCATCGGGCTTTTTGATGTGAATCCGCGGCTGATCGGTATGACGGTCCGGGGAGTAGAAGTTTATGATGTGGATATGCTGGAGTCCTTTATCAGAGACCATGATGTTAAGATTGCGGCACTGACGCTTCCCAAGGCCAAGGCACCCCAGCTGGCTGAACAGCTGGTCTCACTGGGAATCAGGGCTTTCTGGAATTTTGCACCGGTGGATCTGGATCTTCCGGATGATGTCATTATTGAGAATGTCCACCTGTCGGACAGTATTATGACATTGTCTTATCGTATACATAATAAAGAATAACAGGAGTGGAACATTAGAGCATCTATCGTATCCGGAGTATGACGGACTCGTAGATGCTCTTTTATGGAGGATGGAAATGCTTCAGCTTGTGACAAGAGAAGAGATGCAGCGGATCGATTCTTACAATATAGAGGAGATCGGTATTCCGGGCATCGTTCTTATGGAGAGGGCAGCTCTTTCCATGGCGGAGGAGATCCGACAGCGTTTTCCTGCTGACAGCAGAGTCTTTGTTGTCTGTGAGCGGGGCAATAACGGCGGGGATGGTCTTGCCGTGGGAAGAATACTGATGGGATGGGGTTATCCCGTTGCCTTTTATGAGATTGGGATCGTGCCCAGGGCGACAGAATCCTATGATACCCAGCGACGTATTCTGGATCGTCTGGATGCTGTCTGGATGGAGGGCCTGCCGGAGGAAGACCCTGATATCTGGATCGATGGTATATTTGGCGTAGGCCTGACAAGGCCTGTGGAGGGACAGCACCAGAAGATTGTGGAGGAGATCAACCGCCGGACAGGTTATGTGATCGCTGTGGACACTCCTTCGGGGATTGATGCCAGTAACGGGCAGGTTTGTGGTGCAGCCATCCGGGCTGACCTTACGATTACATTCGGACTGAATAAGCTTGGACTGCTTCTTTATCCCGGTGCGGATTATGCCGGAGAGGTTCTGGTAAAAGACATCGGATTCACACCGGAATCCGTAAAGGCCATCGGGCCGCGAGCCTTCCGGTTTACAAAAGAAGACCTCAGGCGGCTCCCGGAAAGAAAAGCATGGTCGAACAAAGGTACTTATGGTAAAGTATTATTAATTGCCGGTTCGGTGAATATGGCCGGAGCTGCCATCCTGGCCGGCAGGGGAGCATACCGGGCCGGAAGCGGTCTGGTGCGGATCTTCACCCGGGAAGAGAACCGGCTGATTCTTCAGACCGGCCTTCCGGATGCTATACTTACCACCTGGGCTTCTTCGCATGAACCAGGTGAGGATGAGACCTGCGGTCTGTCTCCGGAAACTGTGGAGACCCTTTATGATGCCCTCTCTTGGGCGGAAGTGATTGGCATCGGTTCCGGACTGGGACAATCGGGTCCGGCCCGGGCTATTATAGAGAAAGTATTGGAGAGTGCAAAATGTCCTCTGGTGATTGACGCTGACGGGATCAATCTTCTGGCCCAGATGAGGAAGGAAGATTCTAAGATCAGGAATCTCTATGACAATTATCCTTATGGGATCATTCTTACTCCTCATATGGGAGAAATGAGCCGCTGGACCGGGAGAAAGATTGCCGATCTCAAGGCTCATGCAGTGGAGACAGCCCGAGAGTCTGCTGACCCAAAGCATATCCTTGTTCTTAAGGATGCCAGAACCCTGGTATCTGACGGCCAGAGGATTTACATTAATGTCAGCGGAAACCACGGCATGTCTGTAGGCGGAAGCGGGGATGTGCTTACCGGCCTGATTTGTGGACTGGCAGGCCAGGGTGCCGATCTTTTCGATGCAGCCTGTCTGGGAGTCTATGTACATGGCCTTGCCGGAGATGAAGCAGCCCGGGAGAAAGGAAGGCGCGGTCTGATGGCGTCGGATCTTCCGGATGCCTCGGCCAGAGTCATGGAATTGCTTTGACATCACATTTATTTAGGAGGTGAAGATGGTGGATACTTTCGTCGTCGTATTGCTGGCTTGTGTCCTGCTTTTGGCGATCCTGGTGATAGCCGGTTTAACGATTATGATGATGAAGCTGACGGAAGTCATGAAGAAAAGTGATTTCACCAGATTAAAGAAAGAAGAAGAAGAGAACGAGTACGAAGAGGAGATCATGAATATCGCCCAGGAAGGCCATGAGCAGGGTGTGATTCTGGCTGATGAGGCAGAGATGATTTCCAACATTTTCGAGTTTGGCGATAAAGATGTGGAAAATGTCATGCAGTTCCGCCAGAAGATTGTGGCCATCGAATCCGGGACTACCTTAGAGGAGGCAGTTCATTTCATGGTGGGTCAGGCCTACTCAAGGTACCCGGTATACGAGGAGGATCTGGACCATGTCATCGGCATTGTCTATTTCCGGGATGCTGTAGCGGAATACTTTGTATCCAAAGATGCTACGGTGGATGATATCATGCGGAAGCCGGTTTTTGTTCATGAGTCCAAGGACATTCACGAGCTGCTGACCCAGATGCAGGCGGACAAGAGTCATATTGCCATCGTGGTGGACGAGTACGGCCAGACGGTGGGACTGGTTGCCCTGGAAGATATCCTGGAAACTATTGTCGGGGATATCTTCGATGAGTACGATGTGGAGGAGAAGGAGATTATCCGGCTTCCCGGCAATAACGGATTCATAGCTTCCGGTATGATCCGCCTGGATGACCTGGAGGAAATCCTGCAGATATCCTTTGATACAGAGGAGTTTGAGACCCTGAACGGATTCCTGATCTATTCCTTCGGACATCTCCCCAAACCCGGAGAGGAAGTGCGGGTTGATTATAAGGGATATACATTTGTAACTTCCAAGCAGAAGGATAAGGTTCTGAGGCAGATCCACATCACAGGGGCACCGGAGCAGGAGGAAGACTAAGCTTCTATTGACGGAGAATGGTGTAGGTGGTACTATCAGATGGGATTAGAGGCACCTTTGATGACAGGAGCCCATATGGAATTGATAAAGATTAGTAAAAGGAGATAGATAGAGTATGTCTGGACATTCTAAATTTGCGAACATCAAGCATAAGAAAGAAAAAAATGATGCAGCTAAGGGTAAGATTTTTACTGTGATCGGGCGTGAGATCGCTGTTGCCGTCAAAGAGGGCGGAGCAGACCCCAATAATAACAGTAAGCTTCGCGACGTCATCGCCAAGGCCAAGGCCAACAACATGCCCAACGATACCATCGAGCGCGGTATCAAGAAGGCTGCCGGCAACCTGGAATCAGTGAATTTCGTACAGAACACCTACGAAGGCTACGGCCCCAGTGGTATTGCCGTGATCGTGGAGACTCTGACGGATAATAAGAACCGTACGGCAGCTAACGTCCGTGCCGCTTTCTCCAAGGGCAAGGGCAACATCGGAACCAGTGGCTGTGTCTCTTTCATGTTCCAGAAGAAGGGTCTGATCATTGTATCCAAAGAGGACTATGAGACTGACCCGGATGAGTTCATGATGATCGCTCTGGATGCAGGAGCAGAAGATTTCGAGGAGGAAGAAGATTCCTACGAGATCACAACAGACCCCGATGATTTCAGCCAGGTCAGAGAAGCCCTGGAGAAAGAAGGAGTGCCCATGGCATCCGCCGAGGTCACTATGATTCCCGATAATTATGTACAGCTGTCTAATCCGGATGACATCAAGAATCTGAACCGTATACTTGATCTTCTGGAAGATGACGACGATGTTCAGGCAGTCTACCATAACTGGGACGAGGAATAAGATTAACAGAGAATGGGAGAGAGAAGACAAAGGAGAAAAAGAATTCTGAGACTGCTTGTGCAGTCTTTCAGATTAGCGGGTGTGGATAAAAGCCTGGCTTCCTATTTTGTATTTTATTTTTTAGCAGCACTGGTGCTGCAGAGTTTGGAGTCACATATAAATACATACACGGACAGCCTGTGGTACTGCTTTGCAGTAGCGTCGACCGTTGGATTTGGAGATATCACGGCAATATCTCCTTTCGGCCGCCTTCTCACTGTAGTTCTGTCCCTCTATACAATTATTGTTGTTGCCATTGTTACCGCTGTCATTACCAGCTTCTTTCTGGATCTGGCCAGATTCAGAGCCAATGAAAGCGCAAAAGAATTCCTGGATGATCTGGAGCACCTTACAGAGCTTTCTGAGGAGGAACTGGAGGATCTGTCAGAGAGAGTGAAACATTTTCATGTGTCAGGAAACAAAAAGCATGACAGAATGAATCAGAACAAGAGAACAAACCAGGACTAAAATAATCCCCGATCAGTACAGTGATTCTGATCGGGGGATTTTTATTTGTTGTTCTCACAGCTTCTCATGAGATATGATTCTGACGCTTGTCCGGATCCGTGTTTCCCCGCTCCCGGGATTACTCTCAGCCTGAAGTTCTCCGCCGGGTTCCGACAGGGTCAGACTTACAGCTTTTCCCGTTTTTTTGGCAAGGTAGTAAGCAGCGGCAGCACTGCCGGAGGCACAGGAGTTCTCCCAGAAGAGAGTATCATTCCCCGGAATGTAGACAAGCGGTGTCAAAGTGCGGACATTCTTATCATCAGAGGAAATGTCATTTAGGAATAGCA
>CACXGS010000306.1 GCA_902767195.1 uncultured Lachnospiraceae bacterium
AGATCGTGGGTACCGTCATCGGTCCACACTACGATAACATGGCGGCGGATATCCCCGCTTCTGGTCCAGTCGGACTTCATGGCGTAAGCCAGGGCTTCCAGACCATCCTCCGGTTCATCACCGCCACCCTGGGGCCGGATGCTTCGAATACAATTCTCGAATTCCTCGGTATACTCAGGCAATGTGAAGAAGTCCGTCACCAGCATGGCATCTTCCCGGTCATAATAATAATCCCGGAAAGCGATGATGCGGATTCTAAGCTGCTCCACACTCTTCTCATGCTCTTCCATGGTTGCCATGAAATCTTTGTAAAAATTCAGCGCATTCTGCTTTACTGTGTCAAGCAGAGGTCCCATGCTGCCCGTGGCATCGATACAGAACACCAGGTCTACACCATAATGGATATCACTGTCTTTATAATTACTTCCCATAATATGCCTCCTGTTATGAATCTATTACTGGACACCGCTTTGCCGGTCAGAGCCGGATGCCGGTGTCGTATCTTCTTGATTGGTATCGTCCGCTGCCGAACTGTCTCCCTGACCGCTTTCAGAAGACCCGCTGCCGTTCTCTTCCGTGGTCAGAGAAGGGCTTGTGGAGTCATCTTTTGCGTCATCTCCGCCGGTCACCTTATTATAGTCATCCCGGATCCTCTTGTGGAGATTTTTCTGGAACTTATCCACGTTGTCATCGATCTTGCCGGCCATGGACTTCTGCAGATCCTCGATCTGACCGTCCTTGTCTTCAATGTCTGCTTTCAGACCATCTCTCTCATCTTTGAGTTCGGCATTCTCTGACTCCAGCTTCTCGATCTTTACGTCTTTCCGGGCCAGTTCCTTTTTATAGTTGCTGCTTCTGAACATACTGACTCCGATGGTAATCAGAAAAGCCGCAAAGAAAAGACCGGTCAGTATGGGGAAGATCCCTCCTTTTCCGGAGCTTTTGGAAGCCTGATCCTCCTGCCTTTCTTTCTCATAGCGATCGCTGTCGAAATAATAGGAGGATTCATTCCTGTTATTATTCCCGCGGGATTCCGGAACAGGGAAATCCGGCGAGGAAACAGAGGACTGGAAGTCATCCCTCCCGGGAGCCGGGCCGGAAGATCCGGCCTGCATGGCAGCCGGAGGATTCTGCCGGTTGTTGCCGACGAGTCCCCAAAAACCACCGCAAACCTCGGTTTCCGAAACCGGTGTCTGGCAATTGCTGCAAACTTTGCTGCCTTTACTGATCTTATATCCACATTTGCTGCAAAACATATGATATCTCCTTGTCTAACGCAGATACTGGTTGCACACACAACACCTGGTTGCCGATGCTGCATTCTCTGTTTCGCAATAACGGCATACCCTGATATCGGAAGCAGGCTGATAGGCATAGATCCGGTTGATCTCGTCATCCCCATCTTTCACCTCTCCCGGCTCAATCCTGACAGGCTTCCTGACAGTGTGAAGACCCAGGTCTCCTTTGAAACCTCCCGATGCCGGCCCGGATGATACGGTTCCGGTCTCCGCCCCCGGAGGAACAGGCCTCTCCCCGATCTTCTCCGGTTTAACGGGAGGGATGGAAGTCCCGGATCCCGATTCGGGAGGGGCTTTGGTCCCCGGGCTAATCCCCGCTCCGCTCTTCTTATTCCCTGCCAGTAAGAGTCCGATCAGGATAATGATTAATACGACCGCCAAAATCAGAAACAAGACGCCTAATATCGTATTTGACATGCTCATAATTATGTCCTTCTCTAATGATTATTTTCAGAATCCATCGTTATATTGTATCACTGAAACCCTTACTGCACAATGACTAATCTTCATTTTCAATATCATCGATCAATCCGAGGAGATATTGGCCGTAATTGGTCTGAATCATCTCTTCTGCCGTGGTTCTCAGCTGATCGACGGTGATCCAGCGGTTTCTCATGGCCTGCTCTTCCGGACAGCCGATCAGTTTACCGCTTCGCTGGGCGGTACGGATGGCGCCGGCCGCAATAAAGAGGCTGTCAGCTGTACCGGCGTCAAACCAGGAGTACTCGTTGCTCAGAGTGACCACATGGAGTGCCTTTCTCCGGAGGTATTCGTTGTTCACGGAGGTAATCTCCAGCTCTCCTCTGGCGGAGGGCTCCAGATTCTTGGCAATCTCCACCACCTGGTTATCGTAGAAATAAAGTCCCGGAACGATATAGTTGGACTTGGGATGTTTGGGTTTCTCCTCTATGGAGATAGCCATGCCGTCCTCATCGAACTCTACCACACCAAAAGGTCTGGGATCATTGACATAATAACCGAAAATCGTGGCATCCTTAAAATTCTTAACAATCTTACGCAGTTTACGTCGGAAGGAAGGACCATAGAAAATGTTGTCGCCAAGCATCAGGCAGACCGGCTCTCCTCCTATAAATTCCTCTCCCAGAATAAAGGCATCAGCGATACCCCGCTGCACCTTCTGCTCTATATAGGTAATATGGATTCCCAGGGAGGAACCGTCACCCAGAAGCTCTACAAAGGAAGACTCATCTCCCGGAGGCACGATAATCAGGATATCCCGGATTCCGGCCCTCATGAGGGTGCTGACAGAATAGTAGATCAGAGGTTTGTCGTAGACGGGAAGCAAAGGCTTGCACACCGGCTTCGTGATGGGATAAAGTCGTGTCCCTTTTCCTGCAGCTAATATAATACCTTTCATAAATGTCCTCCTTACGAATTGTCATTATAATGAATATATTTTTTCATACTTGAGATTATTATACACGATTTTCACCGATATATCTATAAATTATTGCTTGCGCAGATTTTCCGCAAATTTTCTAATGAAAGGATTAAATATCCTGCTCCAGGATAATCTCGCTGCCGTCTTTTTTCTTCACGACACGGATCTTATC
>CACXGS010000307.1 GCA_902767195.1 uncultured Lachnospiraceae bacterium
ATGATGGGTGCTGTCAGAGACACGGAAGACATGATTAATGAAACCGTCACCGTCTTCTTCAGGACTGCCCTCACCGACTACAGAAACCGTGATATCGCCGTCGGCATCAAAGAAATCAAGCCTGGAGCTCACATATTCAACAATGTTTTCTTTACAAAGCTCTATCACGATAGTCACCTCCCGAATAATAAGGTTATGTCAGGATTACCATAAAATCCCTTTTTAACCCTGATTTCATTATATATAATTTATGTCAACTAGTAAATAGATAATCGGAAAAAGATAGAAGCATTCTTTTGTGATAGAACATGCCAAAAAAACACAGGATTCCGGGACAGAATCTGTGTTATACTTTACATGCCATGAATTATACATATATCTTGCGGTGTAAAGATGATACTTTATACACCGGATGGACAAATAACCTTGATCGAAGAATTAAAGAGCATAACAGGGGAAAGGGAGCCAGGTATACCAGATCCCGTCGTCCTGCCATTCTGGTATATTACGAAGAGTATGAGACCAGAGGGGAAGCCATGAGGAGAGAGTCGGAGATCAAGAAGATGGATCGCCGGGAAAAAGAGAAACTGATCGAATCATTTCCCGGTAAGAACGGATTGATTTGATATGAGAAGGGGAGGAGAAGAGAAGATTTCTCATCAGAGAGAAAGAGAAATCTTCTCTGATTCTGTATTTAAGCTACAGAACATAAAAGTACATAAAGATATAATGACAGATACTTCCGGCCATGACAAAAAGATGGAAGATCTCATGACTTCCGAAACCGTCAGGCAGATGGTGAAATATCTTCAGTTTGATTCCGTAAATGATCCCGCCTAGTGTATAGATGATTCCCCCGCCCAGAAGCCAGAGGAATCCACCGGTTGTCAGGACTAAGAAGAGTGGACGAAAGACCAGGAGACAGGTCCAGCCCATGGCAATATATATGATCGAACTGGCCCAACGGGGGCAGTGAATCAGGACGATGGTCACCAGAATGCCGACGACAGCAAGTCCCCATATGAGACCGAGCAGAGGCAGACCGGGATTATGCGGGAGGCATAAAAGGCACACCGGTGTGTAGGAACCGGCAATCAGTACAAAGATCATGGAATGATCCAATCTGCGAAGAAGCAGGTTTCCTTTTTCGCTAAGATCCAGAGAGTGGTACAGAGTGCTTGCTCCGTAGAGAAGAATCATACTTACCATAAATACAGACATGGCAGTCACTGAAAAGGACTGCAGGTTCCCGGCGGCCCTGGCGATCAGAAGCGGAGAGAAACAGATGGCTGCAAGCATGGCGATCAGATGTGTGATGGCACTTGCAGGATCTTTCAGATGCAGTTTTGGAGGTCGCCTTTCCCGGGACTCTGTGATTACAGAGGAGCCGATGGGGGGACAGGTCGCAGAAGAATGATATTTTTGGATAGAATGTTCAAGCATAATAACCCTCCTGTCATTATAAAGTATATAAAAACATATAACATAGTATTAAAAACCAGATGTGTTCATATAGAATACTACCACTCTTGCCCGGGAAATGCAAGGATTTTTATGGGACAGGTTTGTCATTAATAAAGACATCAGGAGAAAACACATGGAAACATTACAGTTTAATCAATTAGCTATAAAGAAGGAGATCCGGAAAGCCATAACGTATATGGGGTTTGAGGAGATGACACCGATTCAGATGAGGGCGATTCCCCCGATTCTTGAAGGGAAGGATGTCATTGGTCAGGCCCAGACCGGAACCGGGAAGACGGCTGCATTTGGAATCCCCTTGTTGCAGAAGGTCAATCCCGATGTGAAAAACCCCCAGGCCATTGTAATCTGCCCCACCAGAGAGCTGGCCATCCAGGTGGCGGAAGAAATCCGCCATTTGGGTAAATACCTGCCCAGGATCCGGGTTCTTCCCATATACGGGGGACAGGACATTTCAAAACAGATCCGGTCTCTCAAAGCCGGAATACAGATTATCGTGGGTACCCCCGGAAGGATCATGGACCACATGAGAAGAAATACGGTCAGCTTTGAGCATATCCGGACTGTTGTCCTTGATGAGGCCGATGAGATGCTGGATATGGGATTCCGGGATGATATCGAAACCATACTTGCCGATATCGATGAAGACAGGCAGACTCTGCTGTTTTCCGCAACCATGCCCCGTCCGATTATGGAGCTTGCAGGTAAGTACCAGAAGAATCCGCAAATGATCCGGGTGGTCCGTAAAGAATTGACGGTTCCGGGAATCGAGCAGTATTATTATGAAGTCAGACCAAAGAATAAAAGTGAAGTATTGTCCAGATTACTTGATATCTATGCACCGGGTCTGTCGATTGTATTCTGCAACACAAAAAAGGGTGTAGATGAGCTGGTGGCGGATCTGAAAGGCAGAGGATACTTTGCAGAAGGCCTCCACGGGGACATGACACAGATGATGAGGGACAGGGTCATGAATCGTTTCCGGAAGGGAAAGACGGACATCCTTGTGGCGACGGATGTTGCTGCAAGAGGTATCGATGTGGATGATGTGGATGCCGTATTCAATTACGATCTCCCTCAGGATGAGGAATATTATGTTCACAGGATCGGAAGAACGGGGAGAGCCGGTAAGACGGGAATGGCTTTCAGCTTTGTTGTCGGCCGGGAAGTCTATAAATTAAGAGACATCAAGAAGTATTCCAGGGCAAAGATCAAGGCACAGAGAATCCCCTCCCTGAGGGATGTCAGGGAAACCAGAGTGGAAAAGGTGCTGGAGAAGATTGAGCATCACATGGAAGATTCAGAGCTTTCCCGCTATGTGAACATGATTCAGGAGTATCTGGATGAGAGTGATTATACCTCTCTTGATATTGCGGCTGCCCTGCTTAAAGATGTTATTGAAACCAGCGAAGGGAAAGACAGCTCCAGAGAGACTGATTTCGGAGATACGGGTGCAGAGGACGGAATGGTCCGGCTCTTTATCAATATCGGTAAAAAGCAGGCTGTCCGGCCGGGAGATATCCTTGGAGCCATTGCCGGGGAGAGTGGTATTTCCGGCAACCTGGTAGGTGCCATTGATATGTATGACCGTTATACTTTTGTGGAAGTGCCAAGAGAAGTGGCATCGGAAGTGCTCGAAGCCATGAAACATGCTAAAATAAAAGGGAAACCCATCAATGTGGAACCGGCCAATCGAAAATAATGATTAGCCTGATTATAACCAACGATTAGATACGAGGATAAGCGAATGAGTTTGATCTCAGAGAGTTTAAGGAAACTGTCGCATGTGGAGCGGATGCAGCTATATGCGTTATATACAAAGCCGGTATTAAATACCCGTGCACTGTTTGCGGATGAGAGCAGTAATTATGTCACTCCCCAGGAACCGGAGGCAGGAGACAGTGTTTCTTTCCGTTTTCGTACAGGAAGAGACAATGCAGACCGGGTATTCCTGTGTGTGGAAGGGCAGCGGCTGGAGATGGATATCATCAAATCTACCGGTCGGTTTGATTATTATGAGACAGAATATGTCATCGGGAAAAAGACATTTTCCTGGTATTTTGAGATCCAGGCCGGTGATCGTTGCTTTTACTACAATAAGAAAGGTCCCGGCAGGCAGATCGATCATTTCTTTGACTTTTCCATCGCACCGGGGTTTTCTTCTCCGGAATGGGCAAAAGGTGCTGTCATGTATCAGATCTATGTGGATCGTTTTGCCAATGGAGATCTCTCCAACGATGTTACAGACAGGGAGTATATGTATATCAATGAACCTGTCTGGCATATTCATGACTGGACCAAGTTCCCGGATGCCATGGATGTCCGCAATTTCTATGGCGGAGATCTTCAGGGAGTTCTTGATCATCTGGATTATCTCCAGGATCTGGGAGTAGATGCTATTTATCTGAATCCGATTTTTGTATCTCCCTCCAACCACAAATATGATATCCAGGACTATGATTATGTGGATCCTCATTATGGGAAGATTGTAAAGGATGAAGGATGGCCTCTGCCGGAATGGGAGAAGAGTAATACAGCAGCCAGTAAATATATCTGCCGGGTGACTGACAAAGAGAATCTGGAAGCCAGCAATGCATTTTTTATTTCATTTGTGGAGGAGATTCACCGAAGAGGAATGAAAGTAATTCTGGACGGTGTCTTTAACCACTGCGGTTCCTTTAATAAATGGATGGATGCAGAGCGGATCTATGAATATCAGCCCGGATACGAGAAGGGGGCTTTTGTCAGTGAACACAGTCCATACCGTCATTTCTTCAAGTTCTACAGTGATAACGGCTGGCCTTATAACGGGGACTATGACGGATGGTGGGGACATAAGACGCTTCCCAAGCTGAACTATGAGGAATCGGAGAAGCTGACAGACTACATCCTTGAAATCGGTAAAAAGTGGGTATCGCCTCCCTTTAATGTAGACGGCTGGAGGCTTGATGTGGCAGCTGATCTGGGACAGAGCGAAGCCTTTAACCATAAGTTCTGGAAACGCTTTCGTAAAGCCGTAAAAAAAGCGAATCCGGATGCCATCATCCTGGCGGAACATTACGGTGATCCTTCCTCCTGGCTGAAAGGGGATGAGTGGGATACGGTCATGAACTATAATGCTTTTATGGAGCCGGTAACCTGGTTCCTTACAGGGATGGAAAAGCACAGTGATGAGCGCCGGCCTGATCTTAAGGGGAACGGAAAAGCCTTCCATGATGCTATGGAATATCATATGTCTCTCTTTAAGTATTCTTCTCTGGAGGTGGCCATGAATGAACTGTCCAATCATGACCATTCGCGGTTCCTGACAAGGACCAATATGAAAGTGGGAAGGACAGACACTCTGGGTCCTCAGGCAGCAGATGAGGACTGCAGGCCCGGTGTGATGCGGACTGCTGTTGTTATGCAGCTGACATGGCCCGGTGCGCCGACGGTATATTACGGTGATGAGGCCGGTCTTACCGGCTGGACGGATCCGGACAATCGCAGAACCTATCCCTGGGGACGGGAAGACTGGGATATGATTCATTTCCATAAAGAAATGATTCGTATTCATAAGTCAAGGAAAGCTTTGATGAGGGGATCCTTAAAAATGCTGAAGAACCAGGATGGATATCTGGCTTATGCCCGGTTTACAGAAGAAGAGCAGATTGTTGTTGTCGTCAGCAGTGAAGAGGAACAGAGAGAGGTCCGCATTCCCGTGTGGGAGGCCGGAGTGGCAGACCAGGGAAAGATGGAATACCTGATGCGGTCGACCAGTGAGGGATGGAATACAGAGAAGAAGTTCTGTCCGGTCGTTGCCGGAGAGATTCATATTACGCTTCCGCCCCTGGGTTCTGTTGTTCTGTTACAAAACAAAAGACATGTTCCGGAGTTGCTGACAGATGGTGAATAATTAGTCATAGAGGACATCAAGTTTCAAAAAATGCATCTCCTTTCCATGAAATATGCACAAAAATTTATCGGTATGAACCATTGAAATAATCATCATCATAGTCTAAAATATATATAGATAATTAGGTTGCGATTCTCTGTTGTTATCAGGGAGCGACATTTGATATTTTCTAACTTGGGAGGGCTAATCATGTTAACAAAAATGATCGAAACTTTAAAGAAGAATCCACGTACTATCGTATATACTGAGGGAACTGATAACCGAATCCTGGAATCCACATCCAGACTTCTGGCAGACGGGATCCTGGGAGTTGTTCTTCTGGGCAAGGAAGATGAAGTTAAGGCTGCTGCCAAGGCGGGCGGATATAATATCGAAGGTGCTAAGATCATTGATCCGGCAACCTATGGCAACATGGATGCCATGGTAGAGGAGATGGTGAAGCTCCGTAAGGGAAAGATGACAGAGGATAAAGTAAGAGCAGCTCTTTCCAAGACGAATTATTTCGGAACCATGCTGGTTAAGATGGGCGAGGCAGATTGTCTTCTGGGCGGTGCTACCTACTCTACAGCAGATACGGTTCGTCCCGCATTACAGCTGATCAAGACTAAGCCGGGCAACAATATCGTAAGCTCCAGCTTCGTTATGGTTCGTGGAGACGAGAGATATCTCTTCGGAGACTGTGCCATCAATATTGACCCCAGCGAAGATGATCTGGTTGAGATTGCCATTGAGTCCGCTAAGACTGCAAAGGTATTCGGTGTTGAGCCTCGAATTGCCATGCTGTCCTACTCCACACTGGGATCCGGCAAGGGACCGAGCGTAACAAAGGTTGCCAATGCTACCAAGAAGATCAGAGAAGTTGCTCCGGATCTTAAAGTAGAAGGTGAGATTCAGCTTGATGC
>CACXGS010000308.1 GCA_902767195.1 uncultured Lachnospiraceae bacterium
AATGATTAATATCCCTGTTTGGATGTTTTTGTCAACGTATGCTAATTTGCGAAAGTCTCTATTAAATAGTATTACTGTTATAAATATGGTTCATCCAGGTAGAGGAATTTTTGGCTCTGATTTTGGAACTACTTCATTCATCTTTTGCAAAAAGAGAATTGCTAATTATATTGGGCAGTATAGGCGACTCTTTTCCCGCCAAGGAGAAGTTGAGGGAGTCGAAACAAGAGAACAACAGTTTTTGTCTAATAAAGGGACGTACTTTACTAAGCAAGAGAACTTCCAGAATATCCCTGGAATACCATTGGCGTATTGGGTTGGGGAAGAAGTATACAAAATTTTTGCAGAACAGAAAAAACTGTCTTACTATCTTGATGCACGGTCAGGAATAAGTACCGGTGATAATGACCGTTTTTATCGTTTTTGGTATGAATGTGAGATTGGAAAGATTAGTTTCAAAGCAGAGGACACTCCGTCAAATTCTTCATTCAAATGGTTTCCAACGATTCGTGGGGGAGATTATCGCAAATGGTATGGAAACATGGATAATGTTCTCAATCTCGAAAATGATGCTTATGAGATAAAGAACAGTGGCAAAAATTTTAGATTAAGGACACCTGAATATTATAACAAGAGGGGCATAACGTGGAATCGTATCTCTGCGAGCGTAGTAGGTTTTAGAGTAAAGGAGGAGAATGTTAATTTTGGTGAGAATAGTCCATGCATGTTTCCCATAAACGTTTCTCAAGATTATGCATTAGGTTTTTTAAATTCAAAGATTGCCATACACTTTCTACTTATGCTAAATCCCACGTTAACCTATCAGGTCATTGACATTCAGAACCTTCCGTTTATTGCTACCGAGAACGAAACAGTAAGCAATCTCGTAAGGGACAATATAAAGATAGCAAAGGAAGACTGGGACTCATTTGAAACCTCGTGGGATTTTGAGTATCATCCGATGCTCCCAATTCATGTAGATAATGAGAACTACGCTTACACCCTCGAAGCTTTTTATCATGCATGGGAGGAAAGATGTGAACGTCACTTCTGTCAACTAAAGGAAAATGAAGAAGTGCTGAATAAACTCTTTATTGAAATCTATGGCTTATATGATGAGCTCACACCAGAAGTAGAGGAAAAAGATGTAACTATCCGTAAGGCAGATTTAGCAAGGGATATTAGAAGCCTTATCTCCTTTGCCGTTGGATGCATGCTTGGCAGATATAATCTTTGGAACGCCGGTCTTGCATATGCAGGCGGCGAGTGGGATTCATCCGTTTACAAAAGATTTCCAGTGGACACAGATAATATTATCCCGATTTGCGATGACGAGTATTTTAAGGATGATATCGTTGGTCGTTTTGTGAAATTCATCGAAGTTGCTTATGGTAAGGATACATTGGAAGAAAACCTTCGCTTCATTGCCGAAGCTCTTGGCGGAAAAGGATCCTCACGTGACGTCATCCGTAACTACTTCATTAATGACTTTTACGCGGATCATCTAAAGGTTTATCAGAAGCGACCGATTTATTGGCTGTTTGATAGTGGTAAAAAGAATGGTTTCAAATGCCTTATTTACATGCATCGATATCAGCCAGATACTATTGCACGTATCCGCACGGATTATGTTCACGAGCAGCAGTCTCGTTATCGTGCAGCTATCGTGGATTTAGAGCAGCGCATTAATAGAGCGTCCACTTCGGAGCGAGTGAGGCTGAATAAACGGCTGACAAAGTTGAAGGCACAGGCCGAAGAGGTTCGGGTCTACGAAGAAAAGATTCATCATCTCGCAGATCAAATGATCAAGATCGACCTGGATGATGGAGTGAAGCATAACTATGCAATCTTTAAGGATGTGCTGGCAAAGATCAAGTAAAGGTAGGTGCCGAATATGGATTCCGAAAAAATCATTCAGGACTTGAATCGACGGTTTGCGGCACCGTTGCCCGAGTTCTATAAGCGCCGGATTGTTGTCTGGATTGACGAGGATGCAGAGTTTGCGGATAAGCTGGATGAAATCACGTTGAGTGGAGCCAAGGTCATTGCGCTTACCGGTTCCAACAACTTCTATGTTAAGAAGCTTTTGGCAATGGACGACCCCATCAGTAACTATCTGTTGTATCGGCCTTTTCCGTACGAGACCAACGAGGATAACTGGTTGCTGGATATGGAACTGTACGGTGAGGAGTTCCGCGCTGATCTGGTCTCCATGTGGATGGACGAGATGGGCATCCCGCAGACACCTGCGCTTCGTCGCGGCTTCAAACAATATCGGAAATTCTTTAATGCCCAGACGCGCCGGGACAAGGTGACCTCTCAAGGCACTACTCCAGCTACGCTTGCTCAGTTGCAGCTGGCCATCATGGCGGCTCTGGCGGGACTAAAGGACGCCAAGCCGAACGAGATCATCAAAGCTGTTCTTAAGCGTGGGCTTCGGAAAGATAGCAATACCATCTATCAGGAGTTCGTCAGTTACGGCATTGACGAGGCTTTCTGGCGTATGGTGGCGCAGGGCACCGGATACCAGGACGTGGATACGGATCTTGCCCACCTAGCCACACATCTGCTGCTAACGTCATCTACCCGAACGATGCGTCAGGAGTTTCTTGCTGGCCTCCAGATGTTCATCTCTTCAGCGCATCAGGCATACTGCTACGACTTCGTGTCCGACTGGATGCACAGCGATGACGCAAGGGATATCTATTCCATCGCAGAGCGCATTGAGAATGAGCTGAAGCTCCCGAAGCGGTTTATGAAACTGCAGGTGGCCGACCTCGTGGATACGGAGACCTTCCCAAGCGTCAATGAAGTCATCCTTGTGAAGCTGATGACGGAGATAAGTGATCATATCATCGACGTAGACACGATCACCCAGACAGTGGAGAAACGTCGTACCTGTGTGTGGTATGAAGATGTAAAGAACTACTATGAAGGTGTCCTGTTGGTCGCTAAGATGCAGGCCTTCTTCAAGGAGCATTCTGCAGGGTTCCATACCGTGGAACCTGCGAAAGTCTGGAAGGAATACACGACAGACTATTATCTCATGGACACCTATTACCGGGAGTTCCATAAGATTTATTCTGAGAGCCTGAAGAATTACCATGAGGAACTGTCCGACCTTTTCAC
>CACXGS010000309.1 GCA_902767195.1 uncultured Lachnospiraceae bacterium
CACCCCGCAGTATATGGAGGTGCCGGTATTATTTCTGTAATGAATGCTATTTATATTTTCTGTCATAAAGCAGAGCAGCCAGCAGAACCACAAAACAGGATCCTGCATTGTGTACCAGAGCTCCGGTGGTAGGTGTCAGTACGCCGGTGACCGACAGGATAATGGCGACAAAATTGATGCACATGGAAAGTGTGATGGCCGCTTTGATTGTCTTTACCGTAGTATTAGACAACCATTTCAAATAGGGAAGCCTGGATATATCGTCTGTCATCAGGGCTACATCTGCTGCATCTACAGCAATGTCACTGCCCATCGCTCCCATTGCCACACCAACGTCAGCTGTTTTCAAGGCGGGGGCATCGTTGACGCCGTCTCCTACCATACAGACCTTTCCCTCCTGTTTCAGGTTACGGATACTCTCCACTTTTTCCTCCGGAAGAAGGTCCGCCCGGATTTCTCCGACACCTGCCATACTCGCGAAGTAATCCGCTGATTTCCTGTGGTCGCCGGTTAGCAGAACTGTCCTGGTTCCCATATCATGAAGGCGTTTTATCACATCGGCTGATTCCGGTCTGATCACATCGGAAAGAGCGATAATGCCCAGAATTTCCTTATCATCGGAAGCAATCACAGAAGCCTTTCCCTGATCTCTGAGCTCTTCCAGAACAGCTGCCGAATTCTGATTAATGGAAATCCCTTGTTCTGCAATGTATTTTTCATTTCCAAAGAAACAGGACTTTCCGTCAATTATTACCGATATTCCTTTGCCTGCCGACATTTTGAAATCCGACACAGGCTGAAGGGGAAGCTGGTCCTCATTTGCTTTTGCCACGATTGCCCTGGCCAGAGGATGCTCGCTCCGGCTCTCTGCTGATGCGGTCATCTGTAAAAGAACTCCGTCACTGATCGGGGCGATGGGAATGATATCACTCACCTGCAGTTTGCCATAAGTAAGAGTCCCTGTTTTATCAAAAGCGATGGTTTCCACCTTGCCCATCTTCTCCAGGGCTTCCCCTGATTTGATGATCACTCCCTGTTTTGTTGCCTGACCGATTGCCGCCATGATGGCGGTAGGCGTTGCAAGAACCAGAGCGCAGGGACAGAAAACTACCAGAACGGTGACTGCTCTTACAATATTTCCTGTGATGACATAGGCTGCAATGGCAATCAGTAAGGCAACCGGCACCAGCCAGGAAGCCCATTTATCCGCAATACGCTGGGTCGGTGCCTGGTTCTTTTCCGCATCTTCAACCATCCGGATCAGCTTTTGAAGGGAAGAATCCTGACCTACCTTTACCGCCTCAATATCAATAGATCCAAAGCGGTTGACAGTTCCGCTGTAAACGGAATCACCCACTGCTTTATCCACAGGGAGGCTTTCACCGGTCATAACAGACTGGTCTACAGAGGTTTCTCCCACTGTAATAACACCGTCCACAGGAATCGTTTCCCCCGGAAGGATACGGAGAATATCTCCTTTTTTAATCTGGGATACCGGCACGATTTCTTCCTGATCCCCGCAAATGATACGGCCTGTTTCCGGTGCGAGGGCGATCAGGTTTTTCAGTCCCTTTTTTGCCCTTTCTGTCGTCATATCTTCCAGCAATGCACCGATTTCCATAATAAATACTACTTCTCCCGCGGCAAAAAGATCACCGATACAGAGGGCGGCGATCATGGCCATGCATATAAGAAGGGCAGAAGAAATCTTGCTGATTCCTTTATTGTAGATTACTCTCCACAAGGCCAGATATAAAAGGGGCAGTCCACATATGATCACACAGACCCAGGCAAGTTTTTCTCCCTGGGGATATCCGGCTCTGGGAAGGATGAAGGATGCGATCAGAAAGACACCTCCAAGTATAGTCATTGGCCAGCCTGCAAGAAAGTCATTGATTCTTTTCATCATAAAACGGTCCTCCTGTTGACAGCATATTATCTAAAGTGTATAATTCGTTCTAAACTGAACATTATGTTCGTTTACGATTATAGTGTTCCGTTTTATCAGATACAAGAATCAAATGGTAAAAAAAGTTCATTACTGAACAATATGAGGAAAATGTCCGGGAGATTTATCATGGATCGACGCCAGAAAAGAACAAGACAGGCGGTATACGATGCTTTTACCCGCCTGCTGGAAGAAAAGAATTATTCAAATATTACCGTTCAGGAGATTATCGATGAGGCCAACATTGGCAGGAGTACTTTCTATTCTCATTTCGAGACAAAGGACGAGCTGCTCAAAGCATTATGTACAGAGATTTTTGACCATGTCTTTTCGGATAACCTGTCCAGGGAAGCCACTCATGACTTTTCTGAGACAGATCGAGACATCCGGGATGAGATTACCCATATGCTCTACCATCTGCAGGACAGCAGGTCCTACATCCGCCGGATCCTCTCCAGTGAAAGCGGGGATATCTTTATGAGATACTTCAGAGAATATCTGGAAGCGGTATTTGACAGTGTGCTGGAACACATAGAGTCTGACATCCCCAGAGACTATATGCTCAATCATATGGTCTGCGATTTTGCAGAGACGGTTCGCTGGTGGATGGATCACGATCAATACCCGCCGGAGGAAATCAGCCGCTTCTTCTTTGATACCACTCCATTTTAGACTTCTGCCGGGAATGGTAAGCCACCATTGTATACGCAATTATTTCCCATTGTTGAATGCCAGGCTGCATTGTCGGCCACAAGAGGGTATGATATACTGTTTCCAATAGTAAAGATAATCATGGGAAAGTATGTTTATCCTTCAGGTGATATTATGGGTAAGAAATGTATCGGTTTAATTGAATGCATCGGGCTGGCATCTGCTATTTCCGCAGCAGATGCAGCATTGAAATCCGCGGATATCTCCCTGATTGGCTATGAATACAGCACTTACAGTGCCCGAATCGTTGTCAAGGTCGAGGGGAATGCGGGAGCAGTGCGCGCTGCCGTAGCCGCAGGAAAAGCAGCGACTTCACAGGTGCACGGAAGCCTGTCAGGATGTCAGACCTCTACCATGAAGTTTGCTCTGGATGAAAGAGTCTATGACATGCTTATCCACAATGAACAGACCGTGGGTGATCCCCTTCAGATCGCTTCCGGAAAAAGGCCTCAGGGTACGACCCGTAAAGGAAAACGAGTGGGTGTCTGGAATCCCAAGGGGCATTATATTACTGAGTGACAGCAATACAGAGAAACAAGGCAAGGCAGCAGAATCTATGATTCTGCTGCCTTTTTCAATTCCTCTATTGTCTGATGACAGACCATGCATCGATCAGTAGATCTAGAGTCCACCGGGCGTTAGCCGGACTTGTGGATGGCAGGCATACAGCCTCCCTTCCGGAATCCGGCTGGATATATCTGCAATACATCTCATGGGATTTTCGACCGTTGCAATATATGCTTTCAATGTTACACTTGTCCAGGATCATGCTGATGTCGTTGGCTTTCACATTCTGAATGCTGGCATCTGAAGAGCCCTTAATCTGACAGCTTGCGATGGAATCCCACAAGGCCAGCCGATGATTCAGGATCAATGCTTTCTTTTCATCAATGGTCGCTGGAACTTCCTCATCAAAGATTGCTGCGATCACACGCCAGAAGCGATTCTGAGGGTGACCGTAGAAAAACATCTGCTCTCTCGACTTTACCGAAGGGAAGGAACCAAGGATTAATACTCTGCTGTCCTGATTGTACAATGGCGGAAACGGGTGTTCAATTCTGTTCATTTCTAAACCTTCCTTTCAATCCGTGTGTGTCTGATACCATAAGATTGCTCCAACGACAATCACGGCACCAATCACAGCCAGGCGGGACATCTTTTCGCCATAAAACAATGCCACCCAGACAGGGTTCATGATCGGTTCCAGACCGCAGATCAGGCTGGCGGTTACCGCATTGGTCCGGCGGATACCCACCGA
>CACXGS010000310.1 GCA_902767195.1 uncultured Lachnospiraceae bacterium
CGTATGGATATCAAGCCACTGATCGACAAAAAAAAGAAGGGGCGGTCTTTTCCAAGCCGTCATGTCTTTTCTTTTGCTATGATTGCCGTCCTGTGGTATCCCTTTTACCCCCTGGTCTTCCCGATCCTCCTCTTGGGTACTTTTCTGCTGGCAGTCATTCGGGTGATCAGCGGACTGCACACGATCAAAGATGTAGTGGCAGGTGCTTTATTGGGAATCCTTGCCGGTACGTTTATTAATATACTTTACTATCTGCTGATTGTTAGCCCGTCATAAGAACCCGTGCAGGAGGATACGATGAGAAAGCATTTTAATTCCACTATTGTCTTTATAATTCTGATCACAGCCGTCCTTTTCTTATGCGAAGGCTGCGGGAAGAATCTGTTACATTCCGGGAATAAAAAGATCAGAGGTGCATCCCCTCTTACGGCGGAATCCCGGATTGGAGAGTATGTCCTGACTATCCCTGAAGGAAAGGAAGATCACATTTCTGAGATCAGCTGCTCTCTTCTTATGAAACACCCTACTTTGAAGGATTACTATGTTCTTCTCTCCACGATTCCCTGTCAGGTATCCGATGAGGACGGCAAGATTCATATCTCCAAAAGCCAGAAAGTGCCGTCTGTATACGACAACATCGGCGAAGAATTCATGCCTCTGGCCAATGTGGAGTATCAGAAAGCCTCAGATACTTATTCTCTGCAGGCTTACCTCTTTGATGTAGAGGCGGATTATGCCGATGTCATGTCTGACGGTTTTGTCTCCTGTAATTTCACCCTTTCCCCATCAGGTGAAGACTCTCTCTCCTATCATTTGGAGCCGGTATCCATGGCAGGAATCTGTCCGGAGATATTCGACCATCTGAAAAAAGAAGGCAGAGTCATTTGCACTGTTCCATACTACTCTAAAGTTTTGCGGGGATATGACGGAGAATTCCGACCCTATGATGAATGGAGCCTTTCCTCCGAAAACATAACCAGATTTTTTGCCTTTGAGACGGAAGCAGGAAAATTTATAGAAGACGGACTCCGGTTTACTCTGGTAGATATCCAGGAGATGAGCCAGCCGGTTTCTGCCATGATCTCCATAAAATACACTGATGGTCAGTCTTTACAATCAGACCTGCTGACCCTGAAACAATCCCGGGAAAACGAACAGAAAAAAACGGTGAAAACAGAGAAAGGGAAGCTTACATTCCTGATTCGGGATGGTAAAGCCTGTCTGACTGACTATATAGGCAAAGATGATACATTAACAATTCCTGAAAAAGTGGAGAATTACCCTGTCACGAAAGTAGACAACTATGCGATATATAGCGATCAATTGACCAGGATCACATTCCCGGAGGGACTGATTACTCTTCAGGGAGCAGCTGTGTACTACTGTCCGGCCCTGACCACAGTCAGTCTGCCATCTTCCTTGCAGAATTTCCCTTCCATCAGTTTCTGGAACTGTGAGAATCTGGAGAAAATCACCTTCGCGGGAGATAATCCCTATTATCAGATCCGAAATAACCTCATTCTGTCCTCTGATGGTAAGACGGTAGTTTTTGCGCCAAAACCATGGAGGGACATTGCCGAATTCCCGATGGAGTAGAAGAAATCCTTCCCTTTGTATTCTATAATTGCAGCCATCTGACTTCCGTCAGCTTTCCTGATTCTCTGGTCAAAATCGGAGCCTGCTCCTTTTACAATACCGGCCTGGATTCCGTCACTTTTCCAGAGCATCTTCAATACATCGGCCCGGCTGCCTTTGACAACGACAGTCTTACTCATAAATACAGTACTTTTATGCTTTCCGGAGACAGCAGCTCCAAGGAGCGTTTTCCCGGAATAACATTAGAAATCGGCAAAGAACTGGCACTGATTGGGCAGAATGCTTTCGGTGGATTTATAATTAACGGATACTCTGTTGACAGACACAATCCCTGTTACTCATCAGACGAAGGCCTACTCTATAATAAGGACAAAAGCGTTCTCGTCGCCTGTCCCACTGTCCTTCAGGATTCATTGACTCTTCCGGAAGGTCTCCGTAATATTGCCGCATATGCTCTTGCCCATACAGGAGAACTGGATGATTACTGTCAGAATGAACGTCCTCTTACCCGGCTGGTACTCCCCGACTCTCTGGAATATGTATCCCTGAACACCATTCCGGCTTCTCTTCAGTCTATCGTTGCAGGAAAAAATATCAAAGTTTGGGATTATATTGATGGTTATTATAGAGTAAAGATCGATGGAATTGATAATCTGGACATTTTTAGCATTTCAGACGGAGTCATCTATAGTAAAGACAAGAAAGAACTCCTCTGTGTTCCCGCTGACAAAACCGGGAAACTGGTCATTGAACCTTCCACAGAAAAAATAAAAGTGAATGCTATCCACTCCGACAGCAGGGTGGATCAGATTCACATACCCAAAAATACTCTGCTGTCAGGACTTACGGATGAGGAGTGCGCCTGTGTATTCCATTCAGACTCCCTGAAAAAAATCACGGTAGATAAAGGCAATCCCCGTTTTTATTCCAAAAAAGGGGTTTTGTTCAGTCAGTCTGCGAATATTCTTCTGGCCTGTCCGGCAAACAGAAAGGATCCGGCCTATGAGATCCCGGAGGGCACCATTGGGATAGCCTCTATGGCATTTTATCGTTCTCCTTTGACAGATCTGACCCTCCCCTCTACCCTCAAATACTTAAGATCCCAGCAATCCGAGGACCTCTTTCTTGATCAGCTTAATTATCTGGAAGATCTTCATGTGGCGGATAATAATCCCAACTTTAGAAATACAGACTGCCTGACCATCTCAAAAACGGAAAAAAGCCTGATTTTCTATAATTCCAACAAAAACAAAGAGACCGTTTCCGTCCCCAAGGGAGTTGAAACAGTCTCCGCTAATGTATTCGGCTCTACGTCGAGCCTCCCGGAAGAAATCATCTTCCAGGAAGGACTGAAAAAAATCGGGGAGGATAACTTTAGTTATGTGAATCAGTCAGACCAGTGGGATAAGACCATCCTGTGTCTCCCGGATTCTCTGGAGGAAATTGCGGAAGGATCTTTTACAGACTGTCCCGGGATTGAGTTTCATGTACACAAAAACTCTTTTGCGGCACGTTATGCCAAAGCTCATGATATACCATATGTCATCATTCCCCGCTGACAAAATATTCCTTCCTCTCAGCATCTGAAAGCTGCTTTCCATCCAGCTGTTTTATGGCTCTCTTTTTGAGGGCGGCAAAGGAATACAAAGGAGCATAATATACCTGATCAACATCCGCGACTACAGTAATTTCCCCGGATTGAATACCGAATACACCCTTGTTCATCTGGCAGACAGGATAAAAACGGTGATCCCTGTCGACATAGAAAATGTGAAGGTCCCGCCGGTTCATTCTCGAAGCATCCTCTTCAGAGAATGATGTTATATTTTCGTTGGCCTTCAATGAAAAATACGGGCTTCCGGCTGAAATTCTTATGCTGTCTTCTACCCACTGACCCTCCTCATATTCATAGGACATGGTTCTCCTGCCGCTGGCAACAGACCACATAGTAACATTGTTATGATCCCATGTGATAATGAACCGGTCTTTGTCGAAAAAGGCCAGATTAATCCCGTCACTGTCGGAAATCTCCACATCAAAAGAATTGATTTCTTCTCCGGTCTCCAGATTATAGACCGCAATATGATTGGCTCCATCATACAATGCCACCCGGTTGCTCTCTCTTCCTGCCAGAATCTTACCTGACCATCCCTGGCCATAATATATCTTCTTCAGGTATTTCTCTTTCTCCAGATTATATATGGAAAGGAATCTCTGATACCCTTCTGCCGTCTCCTGCGTAATGGAAGCCAGCATATAATCACCCTTACAGGAAAAATACATTTTGTCAACCCCGGTTCTTTTTGACCAGATTGCCCGGTCCTCAGGAGTTGCCTTCCTGCCTGTCAGATCAAAGATAACTACTCCTCCCAGAGTCCTTTTGCATGCCAGCTTTGTAAGATCCTCCGATATTGCAAAACTATAAAAAGAAAGCGTTTCATAAGTACTCAGATTCTCTTTAATCAGAACCTTCTGGTCAGTAACATTAATCTTATAAAGAATCGTCGTGTTGTCAACAGTATCCATGAGAAATGCCATGCACAAATCGCTGCCCTGCATTCCAAAGGTAAGATTGTTAATTGACTGGACACCCTCCTTCTCCAGAGAAAACGTGTAAATTGGTTTACGCGTATCCGGACTGAATATGATCAGCTCTTTCTCCCTGGTAACGTCTTCCATGTCGCTGGTAATGATATAGGGCCAGGAACGGCCTCCTGCTTCTGCATAAGAGAATATATAATTCGATTCTTTCGGGACAGAATCCATGGACATTTCTTTCATTTCCCCATCCCTGTTCCTGTGGCTGAAAATGAAATTCCCGCCCGAATTAATCTGAATAATCTCGTCGGCTTCCTTATTGTAATAAAAAACTCTTATATCATTATCCAGACTCAATACTTCCATCCGGTTCTTAAAGTCATCTGCATCGACCGCCAAAACGGAACCATTGGTAAAAGCAATCAGTATCCGGTTTTTATTTTTGTGGGTGCAGGCTCCTCTGATGGCTGAATAGGAAGGAAATACTTTCATGATTTTTTGTTCATCAAGATTAAGAATTAAAAGCTCGTTTCTGCACCAGGCATAGAGGACTCTGCAGGAGCCTTTATTGGTTTCCAGCTTGTCCTCCCACAGATCAGGATGATCGGAAGTAATGAATGGAGAACTGGTCCATGCCTCTTTCCCTTTTTTATCAAAGAGGGTAAGATGACAGCCCGGATTATCCTGGATCTGTCCTTCAAGGGCGAGATCCTTCGAATCCTCTTTAAAAAAACAGATCAGTTCGTCTTTTTTTGTTACATAGGCCCTAAGACACTCTTTGCGGCTGATCACCCTGGTCTTTCGATCATCCACAGAGACAGACATTAATCCCGGCAGCCCTTTTATTCCATTCTGGTCCGAAACGGACAGATAGATTTTCCTTCCATGCAAATCGTAACAAATATTATTAACGGTAATCCGTTTGTTTTCAGTATGGAGTTCATCGATCTTATAGTTTAAGAGCTGATCTCCTGTTTCCAGGTTATAGATTGTCAGATAGCTGTCATAAGCATCTCCATAATCCTGTGTTGAAGAATCCTGTTGATAAAAACAGAATTGTCCTGCTTTTCGATGGATGGAAAGATGATTAATCTCATTTTTAAATGATCCACTGATACGGTAGAGAACCTTTTTTTTCTTTACATCCATGAACAGCAGATCCCGGGAACTCCAGACTAAAGCCCTGTCATTATCAGCAAAACAGACATTGGACCAGGTTGCATCGATATCTTCTTCCATGGCTTCAAAGTCCTCATGGCCCATTTTCCAGATGATTTTTCCGGAAATCCCGTCCATCAGAATCAGATTGGAGAAACCATCGATGATCAGGATGGATTTTTTGTCTTCGGAAACATATCCATGGAGCATCCCTTCTGCCTGACCGTACTCCGAAATATAATGATTCCCGAAACTGTAAGTTCCCATGGCCTCATGGAGGACAGATATCTGTTCCGGAACAAGAGCCCGGTCCGGATCTCTGTCATTCTCCACCGCAAGGGCAAGCAGCATGGCTTTCTTCCGGTCTCCCTCCTTAATCTCATCCCTGGCTTTGGCAGACAGGGATCTGGCCAGATTCTTTCTGGCTTCCTGATACTGGCTGTTGATCTGCTGTCTGGAATGAAGGGCAAATCCCATAAAAGCCAGGGCCAGAGCTGCCACAGCAAACGCCGAATACATGATTCTGCGGAGCCTTTTCTCGCGATGGCGCTGCTTCAGGGTATCGTAGGGGCACTGAAGGATTCCGGCCAGTATACGAAGAGATTCTTCTTTGAGAAGCTTTATAGTCTCCGGCAGAGAGTCTGCTCTGACATCAGCTGCCAGGGGCTCCACGGTCTCGAGAATCTTCTTTTGTTCTCCTTCCACTTCTACCCATTTCTCTCTCTGGCAGATA
>CACXGS010000311.1 GCA_902767195.1 uncultured Lachnospiraceae bacterium
TGAGGTATTCTCCTAAAGGCATACCGTCCACACAGCTCTGTCCATCCGCATGCGTACTGCACATCCACGCTTCCGCCAGAGGATTTGCATTCAATCCAAGATTAAAGTCATCATTCAAACGGCTCCCACCCCAAAGATAATCCTTTGAGGCAGGAGTTAATATAAAAGGCTTTCGATTTTTCATAAGACCGGCACCTGGCTTATAAAGGCCATTCGTATTTCTTTTTATCGGCCGCACTGATGTCAAATCCCAGCTGGACTTCAATGAGCTGCAGGCCATGTTCACCAGCAATAACTGTGTGCTTACAGCCGGCAGACATGGTTACAACATCACCTGTCTTCACAGGTTGTTCCATGCCATCGACGATCGTCTTTCCACTGCCACTGATCACGTTCCATACCTCGTCGCGTTTTTCATGGCTATGGTAGTTCATCTTGTGCCCGGGATTGAGGGTGACCTTTACGGTCATGGAATCTTCTTCCACATCCAATACCCTATAGCTTCCCCAGCTCTTCTCTGCAAACATGACCTGCTGGTCGATGTCATCAACAAACGGCTTGATGTAGGAGCTTTGCTCTTTGTCAGAAACAAGGATTCCTTCCGGAGACGCAGACACAACTGCGTCCTTCAGCCCCATCACCAAAACAGGCAATCCCAATTCATTGATTACATGAACGTTGTTACAGGTATCATTCATCCTCACATCACCTATGGCGTTCTCTTCCATGGCTTCAGTCAGGGTGTTCCATGTGCCGAGATCTTTCCATGTGCCAGAATACCGAAGTACTTCTATGCTTGTCTCCTGTTCGACAACAGCATAGTCGAAAGAGATTTTTTTCAGATCGGCATAACCATCAAACAGCTCTTCATAATCTAATGTTCCAAGCAGTTCACGGGCCTTTGAGAGGACATAAGAGAGTTTATAAGCAAACACTCCGCCATTCCAGAGTGCCCCGGCCTTTATATACTCTTCTGCTTTTACCGCAGTCGGCTTTTCTGTAAAGGTCCAACCATCACCGGCTGGTTTTATATAGCCATATTTCTCAGATGGATAGGTTGGCTGTATCCCCATAAGAACTAAATTATTCTCCCCTTTCTCTGCAGCCAAACACATGTTATTAAGGCACCTGAAATAGCCTTCTTCCACATACGGATCAACCGGGCAGACAACTACAGCCTCATTCTCCGGCACGCCTTTCACATCATGAAGATATGCAGTAGCAAGCGCAATAGCTGCGAACGTGTCACGTCTACACGGTTCTACACTCACACCAACGTCTGGTCCTAACTGGTTATGGATTGCAGACACCTGAGATTTGCTTGTAGCAATCGTCACTATTGCTTCCGGATCCAAAGTCTTAATCTGCCGATAAATCCTCTTCACCATCGATTCATAATCACCAGAGTATTCCGTCCCCATCGGAATGTGATGATCGGGCCGACGAAAGATCTTAATGAATTGTTTTGATCGGATGTCATTTGACAACGGCCATAGTCTTTTTCCTGATCCGCCACTTAAAAGAATGATATTCATCTTTCTGCCCTCATCGGATTGGTAAGGAAGTCCTTATAAGAAAGTTGGATTCCCTCCTCCAATTCTGTTTTATATTTCCAGCCTAAGGCTGTCGCTTTACTCACATCAAGCAGTTTCCTTGGCGTTCCGTTCGGTTTGGAAGTGTCCCACTCAATACGACCTTTGTATCCGATCACCTTCGCTACCAACTCTGTCAGTTCTTTTATGGTCAGTTCTTTCCCTGTTCCTGCGTTTACCGTCTCATCTCCGCTATAGTTATTCATTAAGAAGACACAGAGATTTGCCAGATCATCCACATACAGGAATTCACGAAGCGGTGAACCATCCCCCCAGCACGTAACTGATTCCTTCCCTTCTGCCTTCGCTTCATGGAACCTGCGGATCAGAGCGGGGACAACATGACTGTGTTCAGGGTGATAATTATCATTCGGCCCATACAAATTAGTTGGCATAAGGCTGATAAAATCTGTTCCATACTGCCGGTTCAGATATTCACAGTACTTCAATCCACTGATCTTCGCCAGTGCGTATCCTTCATTTGTTGGTTCCAGACTGCTTGTCAATAGGCAGTCCTCTTTCATCGGCTGAGGGGCAAATTTCGGGTAGATACAGCTGCTTCCCAGAAATTCCAGTTTCTTTACACCGGTTTTCCAAGCGGCATGGATGACATTCATCTCCATCATCATGTTTTCATAGAGAAAGTCCGCAATCGCCGTCTGGTTTGCGATTATACCCCCTACCTTTCCCGCCGGGTGAAAGACGTATTCCGGTCGTTCTTCTTCGAAAAAAACTTCCACGTCAGCCTGCCGCGTCAGATCCAGTTCCTTATGCGTACGAAAGACAAGGTTGTGATATCCCTGCCGTTCCAGTTCTCTCACTATAGCACTTCCGACCATCCCTCGATGTCCGGCAACATAAATCTTCGCGCTTTTCTCCATTACTTCACCACGCCTTTCTCCAGGTATTCAGCCAGATTTGTACGAATATGCTCTTCTGCACGCTCTACGGCAACCTTCTCCATATCGTGCCTGACCATAAGCGCTACAAGCTCTTCAAAACTCGTTTTTGTCGGATTCCAGCCAAGTTCTTTCTTTGCTTTTGAAGGATCTCCCCAGAGGTTGACGACATCTGTCGGACGATAGAAGTCCGGACTTACTTCCACCAGTACTCTTTCTGTTTCTTTCTCTATCCCCTTCTCATCCATTCCTTCACCGGTCCATTCCAGCTCTATCCCTGCATGATGGAAGGCAAGCGTGGCAAACTCACGAACACTATGCTGCACCCCGGTAGCAATGACATAATCTTCCGGCTTGTTGTTTTGAAGGATCAGCCACATACATTCCACATAGTCCTTTGCATAGCCCCAGTCGCGTAATGATGACAGGTTCCCAAGATAAAGTTTATCCTGTTTTCCCTGGGCGATACGGGCTGCAGCCAGCGTGATCTTCCTTGTCACAAAAGTTTCACCGCGTCTCTCACTTTCATGGTTGAACAGAATCCCGGAGCAGCAGAACATGTGATAAGCTTCACGGTATTCTTTTGTGATCCAGAAGCCATACTGCTTCGCTACGGCATAAGGAGAATACGGATGAAACGGTGTATTCTCATTCTGAGGCACTTCCTCAACCTTTCCGTATAATTCACTTGTAGATGCCTGATAGATGCGGCAAGTCTCAGCCAGGCCGGTAATTCTCACTGCTTCCAGCACTCTCAAAACACCTGTAGCGTCAATATCCGCTGTGAATTCCGGACTGTCAAAACTGACTTGCACATGACTCTGCGCAGCCAGGTTATATATCTCATCCGGTTTCACCGTTCCGATCACTTTTACAAGTGAACTCGTATCGCTCAGGTCTCCATAATGCAGATGGAAGTACGGCCTGCCTTCGAGATGCGCTATCCGTTCACGGTAGTCTACGCTGCTTCTTCTTATCACTCCATGAACGTCATAGCCCTTTTCCAGCAGGAATTCAGAAAGATAAGAACCATCCTGTCCCGTTACTCCAGTAATCAAAGCTTTCTTCATATCAAACCTCCATACAGTTCATTATGAACCCTGTTCCTGCTCACACCAGTTCACAATCCCAGACACCAATGTCTGTATCCGCAAACACCTCTTTCAGTCTCTCCTGAAGCATTTCCTTTTTTACTCCCCTGCGTGTCACCACCTGCAGGAATCCTCCCCCTCCTGCACCACAGATCATCTTACCGGCAATCAGGTCATCGATCGAATCAAAGATCTGGTCGATCAGGGTGTTGGTGGAACCGGCGTCAAGCATCTTGCTCAGTTCCCAATGAGCCGACAGCAGGCTGGCAAAGTCATCTACATGGCCGCGTTCCAGCTCAAAGCGTTGAAGAGCAGCGTTTTTCTGTATTTCATTCAAAGCGTATACAGCGTCCGGTTCATTACCGATATAACGTCCAACTACATCTCGCAAGAGATTGCGGGCAAGGCGCCTTTGTCCTGTGTAGATCAGGCAGAAGCGTGAGTTCAGCTCTCTTTTTGTATCATCGTCCAACAACACGTGCTGCACACTGATCTCCTGTTTCAGCCCTGGCCTGCTCGTAATATACTTTATTCCATCGGTAACACCGCCGACCTGGTCCTGCCATCCACCGCCAGTAGACATAATCTGCTCCATGCACAGAACAGTGCTGTATAGATCATCTTCTGTATGTTCTATCCCAAGAAATTCCAGAAGACCTCTCACGCATGCCGCTGCAAGTATGCTGCTGGTTCCGAGACCGGATCCTTTCGGTACGCCTGTAACCTCTGTGTCCATCCAAAATCCCCCGCCGATCCGGTCCAACACTTCCTCCAAGTTCCCACCCGAAGCAGGAATCACACCGCATGCGAGCAATGCCGCTTTCTGAAGGACATATGGATCGTAGGGGTCACCGACAGACTGAAGCGGGGCAATCGTTTTAAACTCTCCGTGTACATCCATATCCTGGGACTCGAAGACTATTATTTTCTCTTCCAGTCTTTTCAGGCTGACCTTTACAGGTCTTGATCCGGAGAGCGTAATCGCCGCATTCAGCACTGTACCGCCATTTTCATTACAGTATGGCGGTGTGTCAGACCAGCCGCCGCCAAAGTTCACACGCAGCGGAAGCGCCACTTCAACTGTATTCTTTATGATCCGTGCCTTTTTGTTCTCTTTCAGCCCGGTTAACGTTTCCTGCAGGATTGCAGAGGAAAGCGAACTGAAGGCTTTCCCCACCTCAGCTTCATCGTTCATAGCGGAGCCAATGTAGTAGTGAAGGCGCATCTTCTCACTGTACGATGCCCTGGAAAGATGGTTCTCCATCCATTCCGACTGGATCTTTGTCAGCTGATCAGACAGCTTTCCTTCTCTCGCTGGTTTGTGATTCTCTATCAGGGAAGCAATATCATTCATCTGCACCAGCTCTGCCATTCGCGCGTTCCAGGCGATAATTGCTTCCGGATCGGCATCATTGAATCCGGCAGCCATGGATTTCCCAATACCCTCCAGTGACTCACCGGAACAAACCTTCCTGTAAATATCGAGTGCGGACGCGACAGCATCATCTATCGTATCTTTCTCAGGGTAAATGTTCGCGTACCAGAGGATATGCGGATCCCCTTCATTCCACAGTTCGCCTTCCAGTTCTCTTCCAAACAGTTTGTTCTCCTTGGGATTATCTTCCGTACCATAGATACGGCATACGAACTTTCCATCTGTCTGTTTCAGTCCGTGGAGAACAACATGGTCAGGTACCACCTGATCATAGACATCAATGTAGGACAGGACACAGCCGGTTCCAATCCTCGATTTCCCATGAACGTAGGATACTTCAAGATAGGATCCGTCTTCTGCCAAAGCGCGGGAAGACAATACGGAGTTATAGCCGGAAGCCGTTCTCATGGAACAGTTGACTCTATCACTCCAGCCAAGTTCAGTATATTCATCAACTCCGCCGGACATCAGCTGAAGAATCTCCTTCGTGGTCCCGAAATGAATGAATTTCGCCGGGGCCAAACGCAATAGTTTCATTCGAAACGGAGAGAGCACATTCCACACAGCTTCTCTTGCGGTTATCAACGCATCACAAAGTTCTCCTTCCGGAGCTTGTGAAAAAAAGTCCTGTAATGTTGAATCGGCTGCAAGCGGATACTGGAAATCCCCATAAAGAGAAAGCCTCACCTTGCTGTTCACAAAAGAA
>CACXGS010000312.1 GCA_902767195.1 uncultured Lachnospiraceae bacterium
CGTTGCCATCATGTGGAAAGAGGATGTGGACGTATCCATCACCGGTAACTCCACCAATCCGACCCGTTTCCAGCATCCGGTAGCAGGTACCTACAAGAAAGAGCGTACCGAAGCAGGTAAGAAGTACTTCTCCGTAGCATCCGGCGGCGGCACAGGCCGTACACTTCATCCGGATAATATGGCAGCAGGCCCGGCTTCCTATGGTATGACAGATACATTAGGACGTATGCACTCTGACGCTCAGTTTGCAGGATCCTCCTCCGTACCGGCCCACGTTGAGATGATGGGACTGATCGGTATGGGCAACAACCCCATGGTTGGTGCTACTGTAGCAGTTGCTGTATCGATTGAAGAGGCAGCAAAGGCCGGACAGTGGTAAGAAGATAGATTATAATATATAAGACGCAAGTACCCCCGCCCGGAAACAGGCGGGGGTATTTTTAATCGTGTCGGAATCATTCTCCCTACTTTATCTGAAGATTAGCGGTATTGATCCAGCGTCCGGATCAGATCCGGAATGGTCGCTTCGAAATCTACGCCGTACCACGGCTTTTTGGGATTCTTCCTTGTCACATCGATGGTGGCAGCCGTGTAATCTGCCGCGATCTTCAGGGAATCCTTCCATGAAATGTCATTCATCAGGGAACCGATGGTGACGCTGGAGAAAATGTCTCCTGTTCCATGATAGGCAATGGGAATTTGGTCGTTCTGATAGGTGAAATATTCCTCTTTCACCGTATCGTATCCCATAACACCGGTCTTTCCTTCCGACAGAGATACACCCGTCAGGGCAACAACTTTTGCCCCGAGACCGGTCAGCCTTGCCAGAAGATCCCTGATATAGGCCTCATCGTACTCCTCTTTATATTCAGCCCCTGTCATGAAAGCAGCCTCCGTGATATTGGGGACGATAATATCCGCAATTCCGCAGAGGGTGGCATTCTTAGCGGCATACTTCTCGTCAAATGCCGGGTAGAGCTTTCCGTTATCTCCCATAGCCGGGTCCACGAAGACAATCGTATCCTCATCACGGAAATCCGAAATAATCCTCTTAACCGTATCAATCTCTTCCTCTGTTCCAAGATATCCTGTATAAATGGCATCAAAATGCACCTTTTCCTTTTTCCAGTGTTCTGTGATCGGAACCAGCTGGTCCTCAAGATCTTTCACTGTGAAATTCTTAAACATGGTATGAGTGGAGAGGAGAGCCGTCGGTAAAATGACTGTCTCAACACCCATGGAGGAAATCAGAGGCAGCGCAACTGTCAGGCTGCATTTTCCAAGGCAGGAAATATCCTGAATCGTCAGTATTCTCTTCATTGTTATATTCCTTTCTACTACATTTTTCTTTTGCTCTTCATTTTTATGTCATTTTGATTTATGATTATATTCCATTCTGATAATATATAAATACCCAGTTTTGAATTGTTTTATATGGTCAGATTGTTTTCATGCCTGACAGTTCTTCCAAAAAAGGAATTCCATTTGATTTTGCAGATATTCATCTTGCATCATTTCAAGATTTTCGCTATACTGTTATGAGTTGTGTGCCCGACCCGGGAAGAGGGATGTGGCCGGGCCAAGAAAAGGAGAAAATGAAATATGAAAGAACAACGAAGCAGTTTTTCCGGCAAGCTGGGATTTGTGCTCTCCGCAGCGGGAGCATCCGTCGGACTCGGTAACATTTGGCGATTTCCCTATCTGGCAGCACAGCATGGAGGCGGTGTATTCCTGCTGGTCTATATCATTCTCGCCCTGACCTTCGGCTATACCATGATCATGGCGGAGACCGCCATCGGAAGAATGACCAAGAAAAGTCCGGTCTCGGCATTCACTCATTTCAGTGACAGTCCGCTGGTTAAGGCAGGGGGATGGATCAATGCCATCATTCCCATCCTGATTGTGCCATACTACTCAACCATCGGCGGATGGGTAGTCAAATATCTCTTTGAATACCTGCGGGGAAATGTAACCCAGGTTGCCACCGATGATTACTTTACCAACTTTATAACCGGAGGATACGAGGCGGAGATCTGGTTCCTTGTATTTACCATCGCTGTAGTTGCCGTAATCATCGCCGGTGTGGAGAATGGTATCGAGAGAGTATCTTCGATCATGATGCCTTTACTCCTGGTACTGGCTCTGATAATAGTCGGCTATTCCATCACCCTGCCGGGCGCCCTTAGTGGTGTGAAATACTTCCTGATACCCAATATGAAGAATTTCACCTGGATGACAGTGGTATCCGCAATGGGACAGATGTTCTATTCCCTGTCCATCGCCATGGGTATCCTGATCACCTTCGGTTCCTACATGAAGGATGATGTATCCATTGAAAGCGCCACGGAAAACGTGGAAGTCTTTGATACCGGAATCGCTTTCCTGGCCGGCATGATGATCATCCCGGCAGTATTCGCCTTCTCCGGAGGAGATTCCGAAGCCATCAACGGAGGTCCCTCCCTGATGTTTGTGACCATCCCCAAGGTCCTCTCCACCATCGGATTCCCAAGAATCGGAGGAGTATTCTTCTTTGTCCTTGTATTCTTCGCTGCCCTGACCTCTGCCATCGCCCTGATGGAATGCGCTGTCTCGGTCATCTGCGACGAATTGAAGTGGGAACGTGGAAAAGCCACTGCATGTATGATGGTAGTCATCGTACTTCTGGGAAGCCTTTCCTCCCTGGGATATGGCCCCTTGGATATGATAAAGATTATGGGAATGCAATTCCTTGACTTCTCAGACTTTTTGACCAATTCCATCATGATGCCTGTCTCGGCATTATCCATATGCTTCCTGGTAACCCGCTATATCGGCGTCCAGAGGATCATCGCAGAAGTAGAGAAAAATGGGCACCAGTTCAGAAGGAAAAAAGTGTTCCTTTTCATGATCCGCTATTTAAGTCCGGTCTTTCTGGTAATCATTCTGCTGAGTTCCGTGGCCAACGCACTGGGAATCATACAGCTGTAATAATCCGCAAATATAGGTATGGCGAGTTGAACTGTACTGCAGTCCCCAATAGCCAGGCGGTTGGATTCCGACGCCTCTGCGTCGGAACCGGTTGTCCGTTGATTGGGGTTATTCGCCACTCAGTTCAACCCCGCAACCATGTATTTGCAAGAAAGGAGAAGAGCTTATGTCTGACAGAAAAAGCGAAGAAGAGATCACCAGGCTTGGCAACCCTGCCAAACCTCAGGGCTCTGACGGAGAATCCATGCTGACCCGCATGAATAAAAGCCACAACCCTGTGACCACCTGGGCCCTGGATTTGGTTCAATCCATGACACACCTGGATCAACCGGCCATTCTCGACATCGGCTGCGGCGGCGGAGCAACCTTAAAGCAGCACGCAGAGAGAAATCCGGACGCCAGCCTTTACGGAATCGATTACAGCGAGACCTCCGTAAAAATGACAGAAGAATACAATCAGGAAGAAGTAGACTCCGGAAAGCTTCAGGTAACCCTGGGATCCGTCGAGAAGATGCCCTATAAAGACAACTCATTTGACCTGATCACTACAGTAGAGAGTTTTTATTTCTGGCCGAATCCTCTGGAGAACCTGAAAGAGGTGCGGCGGGTTCTGAAAGAGGGCGGTACCTTTCACCTGATTGCCGATATCTACGGCAAAGATGATCTGCCGGAGAAATCAAAAGGTTACATTGAAGAATACAACCTGACCAACCCCACCATCCGGGAATTCGCCGATCTTTTCGACCAGGCCGGTTTCTCCGAGACTACCATCAGCCTGAAAAAGGGAACCGACTGGATTTGTGTAACTGGTAAAAAATAATAGAACGGAGATGCTATGAAGATTAGAAGAGCAGAAGAGAGAGATGCCGACCGGATCCTGGAGATCCTTCGCCAGGTCAACAATGTCCATCATGATTTAAGACCGGACTTGTTTATTAAAGACCGGACCAAATACAACAAAGATGAGCTCCTGGAGATCATCGGCGATGACCGTCGTCCCATTTTTCTGGCAGAAGGGGAAGAAGGACAGGTAAAGGGATACGGATTCTGTGAATTTCAGTCCCATGTAGAAGATAATAACTGGCCTGATATCACCACTCTCTATATCGATGATATCTGCGTAGACAACCGGTACAGAAGACAGCATGTGGGAAAGGACATTTATGATTACATCATTGATTATGCCAGGGATACCGGATGCTACAACGTAACCCTCAATGTCTGGGAAAACAATGACCCTGCCAGGACATTTTACGAATCCTGCGGGATGACCGTCCAGAAGACAGGAATGGAGAAGATACTGTAATTATGATGACGATTCGTTTGATGAAAAAAGAAGATGAGAGAGCAGTCGTGGATATGATGCGCACCTTCTACCAGTCTCCGGCTGTCTACACTGACGGTTCGGAAGAAATATATCTTTGTAACGTCAGGGCCTGCGTAGGAGACAGCCCTTATATAAAGGGATATATTCTGGAAGAAGATGACCTGATCATCGGCTACGGCATGATTGCCCTGTCCTTCTCCACCGAATTCGGAAAGCCCTGCATCTGGCTGGAGGATCTTTATCTGGTGGAGGAAGCCCGGGATAAAAGATATGGCGGCGAATACATCCGCTTTATCATGGACCACTACCCTGACGCCATCTATCGTCTGGAAGTTGAAAAAGAAAATGAACCGGCTTATCATCTTTTTCGCAAGCTTGGTTTTGAGACCATGCCTTATTTAGAAATGATCATCCGATGAAAAATATACGTCGCAGTGACGCTCATGCCCATTTATAGAAGAAGGGGCAATGGATCGTAACTGCGACGTTTTTTTATTTTTTTTAAAATGTGTTTTTATGAATAATTTAACTTCCGGCGATTCCTGTTACTATTTATCATAATCAGAATGAATCTTATCAAGATCCGAAGATTTCACTTCGACCGCTCCGTTTTTGATCATAGCATCTTTGGTCATATCAGCATCGATCAACATACCATCCTTATAGTCACTGATGGATATAATACCGCAGTCCATGGCAGCCTTCACATTGTCGGGATCGTCCAGTTTTGTCAGGCGTACCAGCCAGCATACAACATCTCCCTGCTGTTTTGCCTGGGCACTTGCAAAATCGAGAGAAGAAAAACCCGGGAAAATAGTGTCTATATCAATATTATTAAGCCCTTCCGGCGTCACTCCGCTGGATGGATTATAATGGATCTCGAAATGCCAGGATGATACAATCTTGCTCTTCGAACCGTAATAAAGAATTTCATAGTTGTCATATTGATCTGTGCTTTGTGTCTGAAGAACGTATCTCTCTGTAAAAAGATCCTTGATAGGTTTTATTGGCTTGAGATTCAGAGAAGCCTGAGCGGATCCCAATGCTTTGCTAATGCCATTGGAAGCGACATCCTCAACCGTAGTAGAATCCTCTGCTTTCTTTCCTCCTGTCCCGCAGCCGACCAGTGATAATGCCATAACAGCGATTAACAAAAAGGCAGTTCCTGTGCGCAGCAATTTC
>CACXGS010000313.1 GCA_902767195.1 uncultured Lachnospiraceae bacterium
AGAGGGGGAATTCATTGATGACAGGAGCGTCAACCATCTCAGCTTTACTGGCGGTAAGACCGCTGCGGGCAAATTTATCCGTTACTTTATTTCCTGATTCCACGCCGAAATAATCGGCTTCTACAACATGAGCTGCATCCGCAATACTGACGGTAAAGGCTTTTCGGGCCTTAATGTTCTTCACAGTTTTATGACTTTCCGTCAGATTCAGAGCGACGGTATCCCTTTTCTGCATCGTGCCCCAGGCAGCATTCATAACATTGACACTGCCGTCTTCGTTGTAGGTCGCAACCATAAGTACCGGCATCGGAAAAATTCCCTCGGTGATATTAAGCTTCGTTCTCATTTCAGATACCTCCTTTTCGTTTTGATTGACAGGAACGAACATCTTGTATATAACTATAATAGAGTTGGAAAATAATTCAAGTACTGTCATTTTTGACAGGTACTATCATTTAGGTAAGTGAATTATGATTAAGAAATATATCGATAAAGCGAACTTTGAAGATACCGGTTTCAGCTACACATTATCTCTCATATCCGGGAAGCACAAAATGGTCATCCTGTATTGTCTGATGGAATACGAAACTGTGCGGTTCAATGAGTTGAAACGTTATCTGAGGAATATCTCTGACAAAACACTTAGTCTGAATCTTAAACAGCTGGAATCGGATAATCTGATCATCCGGACCGAGTACCCCCAAATACCGCCAAAAGTAGAATACAGTTTAAGCAGCCGGGGCAAATCTCTAATGGATGTGTTAGACCAGCTGTGCATCTGGGGCGAGAATAACAGAGAGTAGATAATCCTTGCGCAATCCTCTCATGATTGAAATCACGAGAATCCTGCGTCAGAGATTGAAGGATCCGTTTTTTAGTGATAAAATAGAACAACCCGGTTCGGAGAAAAATATTATATAACGAGAGATAAGGAATTATAACGATGGAAACAGATAAAAACACACAAAATGATCCAACTTACGGAGAACAACTCTATAACATCCTATTTCAAATTATAGGAAATAAGAAAAACGCCAATCTCATCGAGAGCCTTCGGGGAGAGAATGCTGTACTGACATACCTGGTGCACCACCCCGAGGAGATTCACCCCAGTGAACTGGCGGAAAAGTTATCTCTTGTTCCCGGTCGAATGACCGATATTCTGAAAACACTGGAAAGAAAGGACATGATTCGCAGAGAAAAGGATCCGGAAGACCGCCGGCGGGTGCTGGTAATGATTACTCCCAAAGGCATCCGCAATGTGACGGAACGACGGGAACAGATCCGGCTGCAGTACAGCGGTCTATACGAGACCCTGGGATTGGAGAATACGGTAAAGCTGATTGAGCTGCTTGAAAAAGTGAATCGGTACTTTAATGAGAAAAAATGATAGAATAAGTTGCTGAAGTGACCGCACTCAGCGTAAGAGTCTTGCTTGCGAGACTCTTTTTTTACTTATTTGTGCATTTGTTGTAAAAGAAAAAGCAAGAAGTCTGAAAATTTTGTTTATATTTCGCATTGCGAAATACCAAACCTTCTGTTATACTCGTGACTGTCGAAAATTCTTTTGACTATATATTTCGCATTACGAAACATCAAACAAGGAGAAGATAAAAATGATTACAAGAGAAAACATTCATACACTGGGTGATCTGCTGGAAACAGCGGCACTGGATTTTGAGAACCAGGTTTTCATCCGCTATGAGAAAGACGGAATTATATATGAGAAGGGCTACCGCACCTTTGCTATGGATACCAGAGCCGTTATGCACTGGGCAGCGAACAAAAGCGGTGAGCTTGGGAAAAAACTTCATGCAGCCATGATTGGCAAGTGTGGTTATGAGTATCTTACTGTGCTCATGGGTGTCGCCTCTTCGGGCAATATCGCGATTCCGCTGGATACCCAGCTGAGTAAAGAAGCATTCATTGAGAACCTGGAGCGTGCAGAAGCAGATATTCTGTTCTTTGATTATGAGTACCTGAGCGAGGCAGAATACCTGCTTGAAAAATGCAGCTGCCTGAAAGAAATCATCTGTATCCAGCAGCGCAGACACCATTTTTCAACGCCCCAGATTCACAGAGAATTCAGAGTGCCTTCCTTTGAATATCTTACAGAGCCCTCAGACTGTGCGCTCATCATTTTCACATCCGGCACAACCGGTCATGGAAAGGGTGTCATGCTCTCCCACGCTAACCTCCTGGACAACATGTTCAGTTCCGATGACGCAAGAGAGACCTGCCTTAGCGTTCTGCCTATCCACCATGTGTTCTGCATCAGCGGAGATCTCCTGCTGAACCTCCGTTACGGCAGTACATTGTGCCTGTGTGATGACATCTCTAAATTCTTATATTATATCGATCTGTTCCAGCCAACCATGATGCGTATCGTACCTATGATGGCAAAGATGCTTCTGAACAGGGTAGCGATTGCAGCAAAAAAACATCCCGACCAGGATATCGAGTATCTGAAGTCCCGGATCATGGGTTCCCGTCTGCACAAGATTGTCAGCGGTGGCGGTTACCTTTCCGAGACGCTGGCAAGGGGGCTTGCAGACCTCGGCGTTGTGACAGCCCAGGGCTACGGCATGACCGAATGCTCTCCCAAAATCGCTGCTCCGGATTACGGAAACATGGAAAAAATCGCTTCTGTCGGCAAACCTGTACGTGGCTGTCAGATTCGTTTTGTCGATGGGGAAATCCAGGTCAAAAGTCCTTCCGTCATGATGGGCTACATTAATGATCCTGAACTTACGGCAGAAGCTCTCACGGAAGATGGATGGCTCTGTACCGGCGACCTCGGATACATGGACGAAGACGGATATCTTTATCTGAACGGACGTAAAAAGAACCTGATCATCCTCAGTAACGGAGAAAATGTTTCTCCCGAACTGATTGAGAATAAATTTGACGGAGACCGCCTGATCCAGGATGTGATCGCTTTCGGGGAAGGCGACAGTATTTCCGTTGAAGTATACCCCAACTACGAATTCGCACAGGTCAACGGAATTCGGGATATCGCCGCAGCGGTCAATGACATTATCACTCAGAGAAACGAGCAGCTTCCCTCTTATGCGAAGATTTCCGGCTGCACAGTACGAAAGACTCCTTTCCCCAAGACTTCTTCCAAGAAGATTATACGTAAAGCCTATTTTGACGATAAGATGGAAAGAAGCGCAAAGAAAGAAAAGCAGCTGCGCCCGATTACAGAATTGCAGCAGCAGCTTTACGATATCGTGACAGCTGTTCTTGCAGAAGAATCCATCGGCACAGATGCCAACCTCTATCAGAATGGTCTGGACTCCCTGTCAAGCGTTATGCTGATTGAAGAAATCCAGACACAGCTCGACGTCAGCGTTACACTGACCGAGCTCATGGATAACAGTACCATCCTCAAGCTGGAAGAACTGATTCTGCAGAAGCAAGGTGAAGAAAAGGTTGATTACAGCCCTCGCCCGGCTTACCCGCTTACCAGTATTATGATGTATTTTTCCTATATCATTCCGGGCAATACCACCGGCAACCTTCCTTTTGCCTACCGACTGGATAAAAATGTGGACCTTGATCGCCTGAAAGAATCCTTCCGGACTCTGTTTAATGTACATCCGGTACTGAAGGGTATCATTAAACCCACAGAACAGAAATATTATGCTCTCTTCAGAGATGATGCAAGAGAAATCGACATTCCTGTCTACCAGTGGAAAGAGTCAGAGGTAGAGAAAAACATGCAGGCCATGCTTGTGCCCTTCCGCTACCGTGCAGACGACAACCTTGTGCACGTCTGCCTGGCTGAGACAGAGGATTATAAGTATATGTTCTTTGATGTAGCCCATGTCATCGGCGACGGAATCACAATGAACGTTCTTATGGAAGATTTGAAAAAGATTTATGACGGAGAGGAAGTCCCCAAAGAGAAATATTCTTTCTATGAGTATATTCTCGATGCCAAGGCAAAAGAAGATGCCGGCATCCGCGACAAGGACTGCGAGGCTGTGGATGAACTGATGAAGGGTTACCGTATGCGGCAGACTCTCCTCACACGCCATGACAGACAGGATTGCAAAAAGGGAATCTACGGAGTGATCCGCAGAAGACTCGACCGAATTGTCCGCAAGGAAATTCTTTACTATTGCAAGACCAACAATGTTTCTGAAAACGCCCTCTTCCTGTCTGCATTTAATTATACCGCAGCGCTCTTTTCTGATGAGGATGATGTTTTTGTAAACAGTATTCACAGCGGAAGAACGGACGGCCGCTGGACAGGACTTGCAGGCTGCCTGTTCAAGACCTACCTTTACAGATATCAGAGAGTTGCCCATGAAAAGGTTAATGAACTGGTTACCCGGGCCGGCAGTCAGATTATGACTACCATGAAGAACTACACTCCTATATCCAGGATGGGTGATATGTTCCTTCAGTACCAGGGAGATATTCTCTCTGTACCTACCCCCGGCGACGAACCCGGTGAGAGACTTCACTGCCTGCAGCTGGATTCATTGCCCTTCCATATGCAGATTATGTATGACGAGGATGGATTCTATACAGAGCTTCGCTACTGGGAGAACCGTTTTGACAGAGAGACCTTAGAGATCTTCCTCACCTGCTATGAGGAAATCGTCCGCGCAATGATGGAAGAAAGCTCGGTGCGCCGTCTCAAGCGCCACCTTCCTGAGGAGGTCTACCCGAAACATTTCCGCGTTTACGGCGATGTGCTTAACAAAGAAGCCGGATTCAACCTTCTGCCCAACATTTCCAGGGACAGACGGGTCAAGGTTTACATCCTTGACGAATCCCAGAAAAAGAAACCCTACGGCGCATGGGGTCCCCTTTATGTCATGGACTGCGAGCCTTCGCAATTCAATGAAATCATTGAGAATCCTTATGGTCCCGGAACTCTCTACGCCACCGGTCTCAAAGGAAGGATCCTTCCCGACGGCACCGTGGACTTCCTGGAGAAGACGGGCCGTGAAGTTATGACAGATGGTGTCAACGGCCGAAGATTCTTTGATCTCAACAAAGTTGAAGAGAATCTTCTTGCCTGCGAGGGAATTCAGACCGCCCGGGCATATATGAAATATAGTACCGAGACAAACGAACTTATTCTCTATGCAGACATCACCGCAGAAGCAGATTTCGACAAGGCTGCCTGCCTTGAAAACCTCAAAGAGACCTGCACACCGGAACTCGTGCCGGCTGATCTCATCGTCGCATAAGTCCAGGATAGAGAAAAATCAGAAAAGGGAAGTTGGAATCATCGTCCAACTTCCCTTTATATTATTTCTGAAAGGATGTGGCCATCCGGTGTTCTGTTTCAATTGGAATCTGATGAATCAGCTCAGAGTCAGATCTCCATCTTCCACCCAGCCAAGCCTGCGGCATACTGCATTAATCGCCGGTGCCAGGATAGCCGGCAGGATAAAGGAAATCAGGATCAAACCAATCCAGTCTGTTGCAGTAATGGCCGCTTTTGTCCCGGCCTCGATATCAGCAAGCCATCCCTGGAAGACACCAATCTGACCTACCAGGCCACAGGTTCCCATACCGGAATCGATGGCCGGTCCGTTCATCCTGAGATGAAAAACGCAGGTAGCAATAGGTCCTGTAATCGCAGATGCCAGGGTTGGCCCTATCCATATTCTCGGGTTCTTAACGATGTTGGGCATCTGGAGCATCGAAGTTCCGATTCCCTGAGATACAAGACCGCCCCATTTATTCTCCTTGAAAGACATGACAGCGAATCCCACCATCTGGGCACAGCAGCCTGCCACTGCAGCTCCTCCCGCCAGGCCCGTGAGACCCAGCGCAGCACAAATCGCTGCGGAGGATATCGGCAGAGTCAGCGCAATTCCTACTACGACAGACACCAGAATACCCATCAGGAAAGGCTGAAGCTCTGTGGCCCACTTAATGATATCGCCAACCTTCATCGCCAGCTTCCCAAGAGCCGGTGCCATCAGCCATGACAGGAGAATACCGGCACCTATAGTCACCAGAGGAGTCACCAGAATATCCACCTTGGTCTCCTTGGAGATCATCTTACCAATCTCTGAGGTGATGATTGCAATGAAAAGAACAGATAAGGGACCTCCTGCTCCGCCCAGAGCATTGGCCGCGAAACCGACGGTGATCATGGAAAACGTAACAAGAGGGGGACATTTCAGCGCAAATGCAATGGCTACTGCCATAGCCGGACCGCTCATGGCCATAGCCAGACCGCCAACGGTGTAATCCACTCCGGATACGGTAGCAACGGTTGCTGTCAGGAAAGGAACATGAAAAAGGGTTCCAATCGTATTAATAATCGTACCAATCAGCAGGGAGCAGAAAAGGCCCTGCGCCATAGCTCCCAGAGCATCGATTCCATATCTCTGCAGGGAAATCTCTATATTCTTTTGCTTTAAAAATTTTTTAAATCCATCCATATTCTTCACCTCTTAAAACGATCGTTTACGATTGACAAATGAGATCGGGTGCTGATTGCCTCAGCTTTGACTGTAGCTTTTCGGTTCATAAATGACTGCCGTATCAAGACTTTCGATGAGGTAGCCCTTGTTCTGAAGCATCTTCTCGATCTCATCCAATATAGATTCTGACCGGGCCTCTACTGTATGGTAATGGTAGCCATCCGTGATGTTCTTAAGGGGAGTGGATACTCCGCTGAGCATATCTGACATAAAATGTTCCACATCTCTCTTAGAAGTGATATCCAGAGGCTTTCGAATAGTCCCGTATATCCGGTGATCCACATAGACATCCTTCACCCGGCCTCCCAGATCTACAATACTGATCAGCTCATCTTCCGTCTGCTCATCGGTATGTTTTACTTTATAAACCCTCCGGCACTTATCTGCATGAAGCATAATATACCCTTTGCTGGTAGACATAATGTTAGGGTATGTGCTGCGTAAGATAGCGATATCTGTGACAACAACCTGCCGGCTGATACCAAATCGGTCTGCAATCACAGCCCCTGACAAAGGCTCAGAACTGGACTCCAGCAATTCAAGTATTCTGTTCCTTCGCTCTTCTGTCTTCCCTCTGCTCAATATATCACCCCCCCTCCCCGTGAGACTGTAACTCATGCATACTATCAATGTCATGTGCTATCATATCACAAAAAGGCAAAGGTGACAAGACAGCTGTAAAAATTTATTTTTACAGCTGTCCTTTAACCGATTCATATAAACATGTTAATAATCCACATTCTCCAAAGCTTTCTGGATTGTTTTTTCCACGATCTTCCGGCAGCTGCCGCATTTGGTGCAGCACTCTGTCTCTTCCTGGACCTCTTTAAAGGTGTAAGCACCATTCTCCACCGCTTCCTCAATTTCACTGGCCCGGACGAATTTACATTTACAAACTAAAGGATCTACAGACATACTCACACTCCCTCCTTTGGCTTTAATTCTTAAACCATTATACTATATTTTTCTAAAAAAAGATGCTCGGGAAAGAAAAAACAGGACCATCCCTATGGTATACTTGAAAGAAGAAGGTTCGAGTTCTATCAGGCCTTTCGGGATGAAATCAATGATATTGCTTCGTGAGGTGATGTTTACGTGAAAAGATGGCGGCTGTTAATATGGATTATGGTGTATTCTTCTGTGAGTATACTTCTAAGCGGATGTGGTCTGATGGGTGGAAATGCTTCCTCTGATATACAGGAGGCCGTAAAGACAGTGGAAGATCGCTATGGTATCACCTTGACCATCAGAAAAAAAGCGCTGTTCCCGAGAGGTGCTGCCTGTGATGTAGTTACAAGATGCAAGGAACTTCCGGGTCGGGATATCAGGGTATTCCGTTTTGACCTGAGAACTCCGGTGCAGAGCGACTATATTTATCAGAAATACGGCGACGAAGCCTATACCAGAATATGCGGAACCGTACATACGATATATCCCGAGTCGCTTATATTGGTAGAAGACAGTAACTATAATCATTTTACGGATGACTGGTATGATGGGAATACCACCATTGGGGATTACCTGCTCGATAATCCGC
>CACXGS010000314.1 GCA_902767195.1 uncultured Lachnospiraceae bacterium
CCCTGCATCTCAAGAGATGTGAAGTAGTTGCCTACCATAGTCTTATATACTTTAACACCCTTCTCAGCCAGAACTTCCTGAACATGGTTATTAACAATGAAGAGCTCCATATTCGGTGTTCCGCCGGTACCATTAACAAGTACGCATACCTCATGTCCTGCGAAATCAAGATCGCCAAGGATCTTATCAAGCATCATATCAACGATCTCATCAGCCGGAGCAACTTTCATCTTCTTAACACCGGGCTCACCATGAACGCCGATACCGATCTCCATCTCGTCCTCAGCCAGCTCGAATCCGGGCTCACCTGCTGCGGGAACAGTACAAGGAGTAATAGCCATACTCATGGAACGAACATTGTCAATAGCCTTCTGGGATGCAGCCTTAACTTCTGCAAGGCTTGCACCTGTCTCAGCCTTAGCACCTGTGATCTTGTGAACAAGAACAACACCTGCAATACCACGACGACCAACTGTGTAGGTAGATCCGTCTACTGCAACGTCATCATCGATAATAACCTGGTCAACTTCGATATCATCCATATCTCTGGCCATATCAGCAGCCATCTCGAAGTTCATAACATCGCCGGTATAGTTCATGATCAGCATCAGAACGCCGTTGCCATTGTCAATAGCCTTGATGCCTTCATAGATCATATCCGGTGTCGGAGAAGTAAATACAGCGCCTGCAACTGCAGCATCAAGCATACCTTTTCCAACGTATCCGCCAGCTACCGGCTCATGTCCGCTTCCGCCACCACTGATCAGAGCAACTTTGTCTGTCTTCTTCTCGGATCTTACAACAACGTTGCCAGCCTCAATTTTAGTAACGTACTGGGGATATGCTTTGCACATACCTGCGATCATCTGATTCTCAACCTGGTCAACTGCATTAATAATCTTCTTCACCGTGCTTACCTCCTTATTACTTGCAAAAATAGCACTATTAATTACTTTGGTCAAAACATATAACTTTGACCTTATAGTCAATGTTATTATAACACTGTTGCACAAGACGGTCAATCGGATGCAGAACAAATTACATGAAAAACAGACAAAAATCATAAAAAAACATCTGCCATAAAAGCATAATCGCCCTGTGACAGAAAAAAAGATCCGCAGAAACATACTGCTTCTGCGGATCTTCAGCTTGCACAATAATTATTTGTATTTACGCTTTCTGGCAGCTTCGGACTTCTTCTTACGCTTCACGCTGGGCTTCTCGTAATGCTCGCGCTTGCGGATCTCCTGCTGGATGCCCGCCTTAGCACAACTTCTCTTGAAACGACGAAGAGCGCTGTCCAGAGATTCGTTCTCTTTTACGATAATACTCGACATTAACTCACCTAACCTCCCTCCAGTTGTGAATTGTGCTAATACAACTGTCTGGGTATTTTTGCACTGTTCTATATTATAACATAATCAGGACTCTCGTCAACTGATTTTTTCAAAAAGTTTATGCCAGCTGGGCAGATGCCAGTTCTACGGCTTTATCCAGGGCATCTTTAATCCCTGCCGGATTCTTTCCGCCGGCCTGAGCCATGTTGGGACGTCCGCCGCCGCCGCCACCGACAAGTTTAGCAGCGTCTTTGATGATCTTCCCGGCATGAGCACCGGCTTTTACCGCGTCATCAGTAGCGGTAACAATCAGGTTGACCTTATCCCCGTTGTCAGAAGCCAGGACAACAACTCCGCTGCCTATCTTGACCTTAAGGTCATCGGACAGGGTACGAAGGGCGTTCATGTCTACATTCTTCACGGATACCGGAAGGATCTTCCACTCGCCGGATTCCACCACATTGCCCATCACATCAGCGGCCTCACTCTTGGCAATCTGATCTTTGAGCTTCTCATTCTCAGAAGAGAGGGCCTTGATCTCATCCAACAGAGCGTGGATCCGGGATGTCAGGTTATGAGGCTCTGTTCTGGCTGCCCTGGCTGCTTCCAGAAGAGTATCTTCTTCCTCGTGATAATAATGAAGAACATTATCTCCCGTAAGAGCTTCCACACGGCGCACGCCTGCTGCTACCGCTCCCTCGGAAAGGATCTTAAATGTCTTGATATCGCCTGTATTCCGGACATGGGTTCCTCCGCAGAACTCTTTGGAAAAGTCTCCCATGCTGACTACACGGACCTTCTCCCCGTACTTCTCTCCGAAAAGAGCCATGGCGCCGGTCTTTTTGGCCTCATCCACAGTCATGATATCGGTAGATACCGGAATGGCCTCTTCAATCTTATCGTTAACGATATCTTCTACTGCCTTCATCTCTTCAGGAGTCAGAGCCTGGAAATGAGTGAAGTCAAAACGAAGACGGTCTTTATCCACATAGGAACCCTTCTGTTCTACATGGGTTCCAAGAACTGTACGAAGAGCTTTCTGAAGAAGGTGGGTAGCGCTGTGGTTCTTTGCGGTATCCCCGCGCTGCTTCTTATTGATGGCCAGAGTAACCTGGTCACCGGTCTTAAACATTCCTCTGCTAACACGGCCGATATGTCCTACTTTGTCACCCAGAAGCTTAACGGTATCTTCCACCACAAACTCCCCGTCGGGACCGGTGATGATTCCGGAATCAGCATGCTGGCCGCCGCCGGTAGCGTAGAAAGGTGTTGCCTCTACAAAAATGGTTCCCACCTGTCCGTCCGTCAGGGCTTCTGTAATCTCCTCTTCCGTGGTCATCACGGTGATGGGGGAGGTGTATTCCGAATGATCATAGCCCACAAACTGTGTCGTGATTCTGGGGTCGATGGACTCGTATACCGTCACGTCGGCTCCCATATAATTCGTAACCTTTCTGGCATTTCTGGCCTTGACCCTCTGCTCTTCCATCAGGGCCTTAAAACCATCTTCATCGATGGAGAAGCCTTTCTCTTCAAGGATCTCTCTGGTGAGGTCCAGCGGGAATCCGTAGGTATCATAAAGCTTAAAGGCATCTTCTCCGGAAAGCTCTTTACTTCCCTCGCTGACCATCTTAGCTTCCAGTTCATCCAGAATCTTCAGGCCCTGGTCAATGGTTTTGTTAAAGCTGTTCTCTTCCTGGGTAAGAACCTTAAAGATCAGTTCTCTCTTCTCGAAGAGTTCGGGATAGCCGTCTTTGGATCCCTCAATCACGGTCTTGCTGAGCTCTGCAAGGAACTTGCCCTCGATCCCCAGAAGACGTCCGTGCCTTGCCGCACGACGGATAATTCGACGCAGAACATAGCCCCGGCCCTCGTTGCTGGGGGTGATACCGTCGGAAATCATAAAGGTGGCAGACCGGATATGGTCAGTAATCAGACGAATGGAAACGTCATCTTCATAGTCTGTATGGTACGTCTTGCCGGCCATCTCACAGACCTTGTCCCTAAGAGAGCGGATCGTGTCCACATCAAAAATGGAATCCACTTCCTGGACAACAACAGCCAGACGCTCCAGTCCCATACCGGTGTCAATGTTCTTATTCTGAAGAGTGGTGTAATTGTTGTGCCCGTCATTCTCGAACTGGGTAAATACATTATTCCACACCTCAATATAACGGTCACAGTCACAGCCGACCGTACAATCCGGCTTTCCGCAGCCGTATTTCTCACCACGGTCATAATAAATCTCGGAACAGGGACCGCAGGGACCTGCGCCATGCTCCCAGAAATTATCTTCCTTACCGAAACGGAAAATACGTTCCGGGGCGATGCCCACATCGTCTCTCCAGATGTCAAAAGCCTCATCATCATCCAGATATACAGAAGGGTACAGACGGTCCGGATCCAGACCTACTGTCTCTGTCAGGAACTCCCAGGACCACGCAATCGCCTCTTTCTTAAAATAATCTCCGAAAGAGAAATTGCCCAGCATCTCAAAGAAGGTGCCATGACGGGCTGTCTTTCCCACGTTCTCAATATCTCCGGTACGAATACACTTCTGGCAGGTGGCCACCCTGCGTCTGGGCGGGATCTCCTGTCCGGTGAAATATGGCTTTAAAGGAGCCATACCGGCATTGATCAGCAGAAGACTGTTATCATTATGCGGCACCAGCGAAAAGCTGTTCATTATAAGGTGTCCTTTGCTTTCGAAAAAGTCCAGAAACATTTTTCGAAGTTCGTTTACTCCGTATTTTTTCAAAACGTTACCCTCCTGAATCTATTATGAATCGTTTCTGATTCTAATCTGAATCTAATCTGAATGGATCTTTATCCATGCTATTACTTTTTCTTGTCTTCGTTATTCTTTCCGGCAGATCTCATATTGTGAATCTTCTTACCACAGAGAACTCCCAATACTGCCACTACAGCATAAACTAAAAAGGAGACTGCGTATTGGGCAAATGCTCCTAGTACAGCTGACATATTAACCCTCCTTCTGGTTTGCCTTTCTTTTGATAAACATACTTATGGCGTTGTAATCATAGCATAACTAATGACGCTGTGCAAGCTCGTCCGTGATTTCTTTCCAGGTCAGGTCGCGGTCTGCCATCAGCACCATCATATGATAGAGAAAATCACAGATCTCGTACTTCAATTCCTCCGAATCGGGATTCTTGGCGGCGATCACGATCTCCGTCGCTTCCTCTCCCACTTTCTTGAGAATTTTATCCACTCCCTGGTCAAAGAGATAGTTGGTGTAAGAGCCTTCCTTGGGATGGTCTTTTCGTTCTATGATGGTATCGTAAACCTGCTGGAAAATCTCCAGAGGATTATTGGTATCGGTTTCCTTTTCCAAAAGGCTCGTGTAGAAACAGGTCCGGTTGCCGGTATGGCAGGCTGCTCCCACCTGGGCTACCTTTGCCAGCAAAGTGTCCCGGTCACAGTCAATGCTCAGGGACTTGACATACTGAAAATGTCCCGAAGTATCTCCTTTGGTCCAGAGCTCCTGCCGGCTTCTGCTGTAATAGGTCATCTTCCCGGTTGCGATGGTCTTCTCAAAAGATTCCTTTGTCATGTAAGCCAGCATGAGGACTTCCCCGGTCTTATAATCCTGAGTGATACAGGGGATCATGCCCTGACTGTTCAACTTAAATTCGTCAAAATCCATCGCGCTTTCGAAAAGATTCATGGGAATTCTGTTCCCGGCAAGTGCCTGCTTGAGTCCCATCATATCCTTCCTTTCGGAATCGGACAGGATCAGGGCGTCCGGCATAGACATTCTGATCTGGTCGGAGAGGGCAGCCGGATCATCGGAGAGGGAAAACAGCATCATGGGCATAGACAGATGATATTTCAGATAATCTGCCGTATGGCAGTATTCCTTATCCGAACAGTCCCCTGAGAGAAGAATTCCTCCGAATCCCTCTTCATCCAGGCAAGCCTGTACTCTTTCAAGGGTCTCCTCGGGTTTCCCGGCAGGAATCATCCGAAAGATTCTCTCTGCTCCAAAGCGTCCGATTGCCTCCTTTATGGCCTCTTTCACGCCCTCGGAATCTTCTGCACCCTCCATAGAAACCACCACAGTGCGGGCACCTGCATAGACCATTTTTTTAATGTCTTCAAATCTTCGGACAGCACCATGTACGATCAGGGGAATATCGCTGTTCCTGCTGATCTCCTGGATAGTCCGGATATCACCGTGACCGCCCTCCTCGAAGGAAGCGCTGTCATAAAAGTATAATTCATCGGCTCCGCAGTTGTCATAATAAACAGCATCTTCAAGGGGATGCTCCGGATCAATCTGCGCGACCAGTTTTATATAATCCATGGGTTAAAGTCCTTTCTGCTTACAACGACCCTTTGGTGGACAGGACATCCACGATTCGGGGATCAAAGGAAACTGCCTCATCCAAAGCCCTTGCAAAAGCTTTGAAGGCTGCTTCCATTATATGATGATTATTGCTCCCGTGGATCAGCTTCAAATGCAGGTTCATGGCTGCGGCATAGGAGACAGCATAGAAAAACTCCCGAACCATCTCTGTGTCAAATGCTCCGACTTTCTCCACAGTAAAAGGAATGTCACAGACAAGGTATGGTCTTCCGCAAAGGTCTACTGCGCTCATCACCAGGGTTTCATCCATGGGGAGAAGGGAACTTCCGTAACGGCGGATTCCTTTTTTATCTCCGGCTGCCTCCAGAATAGCCTGGCCCAGAACGATCCCGGTGTCCTCAATGGTATGGTGGCAATCCACGTGAAGGTCTCCCTCCACCTTGCAGTCAAGGTCGAAGAAACCATGACGGGCAAAACTGTTCAGCATATGATCAAAGAAACCGATCCCGGTATCTGCTTTGCACTGTCCGCTGCCGTCCAGGTTCAGATCGATCACAATCTTTGTCTCACTTGTGGTGCGCTCTATATGCGCTGTCCTCTTATTTTTCATCAATATCACTCCTCCTCGAAACGGACGGCTATGGAATTGGCATGGGCCGTCAGATGTTCCGCCCTGGCGAAGGTTTCTATTTCCTTATGCACCGCTTTAAGCGCTTCTTTTGAATAATAAATGATACTGGACTTCTTTATAAAATCATCCACGTTCAGAGGGGAGAAGAACTTGGCTGTCCCATTGGTAGGAAGAACGTGGTTGGGTCCGGCGAAATAATCTCCCAGGGGCTCGGAACTGTACTCTCCGATGAAAATAGCTCCGGCATTGCGGATCTTTGTCATCACCTCAAAGGGATTGGCTGTCACAATTTCCAGGTGTTCGGAAGCAATCTCATTGGCCACATCTATGGCCTGGTCCAGATCTTCTGCCTCCAGAATATAGCCGAAATTTTCCAGAGACGATCTAATGATATCTGCTCTGGACAAAGTCTTCAGATACTCTTCAATCTCCCTGGGCACTTCCTCCGCCAGTCTCCTGCTGGTCGTTACCAGGATAGCGCTGGCCAGCTGGTCATGCTCTGCCTGGGACAGGAGGTCTGCTGCCACATAATGGGCATTGGCCGTGTCATCCGCAAGAACCAGGATCTCACTGGGTCCGGCGATGGAATCGATGCTCACATGCCCGTACACCTCTTTCTTGGCCAGGGCAACATAAATGTTGCCGGGTCCTACGATTTTGTCCACCTTTTTGATGGATTCTGTTCCGTAGGCCAGGGCTGCAATGGCCTGGGCTCCTCCTACTTTATAAATGTGTGTGGCCCCGGCTTCGTGGGCAGCCACAAGAGTGGCCGGAGTGATCTTTCCCTCCCGGTCAGGAGGAGTCACCATGACAATCTTCTCTACACCGGCTACCTTGGCCGGCACAATATTCATCAGTACGGAAGAGGGATAGGCTGCCTTCCCTCCCGGGACGTAGACCCCCACTGAAGCAAGAGGCATGATCTTCTGGCCAAGGATGGTCCCGTCAGGCCTGGCATCAAACCAGCTGTTTCTCTTCTGCTTTTCATGATAGGACCGGATGTTTACGAGAGCTTTCCGGATTACCTCCACCAGGCTTTCGTCCACCTGGTCATAGGCTTCCCGGATCTCTTCTCCCGTCACCTGAAGTGAATCCCTGTCCAGACGGCAATGGTCAAACTTCTCCGTGTAAGAAAACATGGCCTCGTCGCCGCCTTCCCGGACATCATTCAGGATGGCCCGGACAGCCTTCTCATAGTCTCCGTATTGATTGGGACTTCTTTTGAGAAGGTCACTCAGGATATTGTTAATATTGTCTCCGGATACTTTACATATTTTCATATTATTTCCTCATTATTCTATGTCGAATTCCTGGTCGTCAGGGGCAATTCCCCTCTTTCCTCTCCTTCAGATCTCTGAGATCACGAATCAGCCGGCTGATCCTCTCCTGTTCCATCTTCAGACTGACCTGGTTCACCACCATCCTCGCGGACAGATCACAGATCTCCTCCAATACCGCCAGACCATTGGCCTTCAGAGTGGAACCTGTCTCCACAATATCAACGATCACTTCCGACAAACCCACTATAGGAGCCAGTTCCACGGAACCGTTGAGCTTGATGATCTCCACGGTCTGATATTTTTCATTATAAAAATAATCCTTAGCAATGTTGGGGTACTTGGATGCCACCCGGATCAGCTCACCGTGCTTCAGCTTATCTCTGGAATCTTCAGGCCCGCAGACACACATTTTACAGGCGCCAAATCCCAGATCCAGCATCTCATAAAGGCTGCGGCCTTCCTCCAGGATAGTGTCAGCGCCAACTACGCCGATATCCGCCGCCCCGTACTCCACGTAAGTGGGTACATCCGAAGCCTTTGCCAGGAAGAACTTGAGCTTTCTCTCTTCATTGACAAAGATCAGTTTTCTGGTATTCTTATCTTTCATAGCCTCGCAGGATATTCCAAGTTCCTCAAACCAGGCCATGGTAGTCCTGGCCAGTCTGCCTTTGGCCAGTGCAAGTGTAAGATATCTCATCTAATACTCCTCCCTGAATTCCGCCAGGGATTTGATTTCCCGGTTCCCTTTTATAAAATCATGGACAATCACCTGATCCCCTGACAGAATCAGAAGGCAATCGGCCCCCATACCCTTCACATAGTCCTGATAATCCTGATCATTATTTTCCCCACAACGGCACAGGAGCTCCGTCCTGATCCCCCTTCGGCGGAGGTCTTTTGCAAGACGGATCGCCGTTTCCCGTTTCTCATGGTCATAGAGCAGGGAAGTATATCCGTAATCCCGGATAGATATGGGTATATCCTGTCTGGACAGGGCCGCCATCAGCTCATCCACCAGGATCGTAAAACCTATCGCCGGCGCGGATTTCCCGAAAAGGGCCAGCAGGTTATCATAACGGCCGCCCTTTCCGATGGCATCTCCGGTCCCGTAGGTATAACCCTGGAAAATGATACCTGTATAATAATCATAGTGATTGACCATACCCAGGTCAAAGCGGACGTACCGCTCATAACCGTACATACAGAGGACCTCGTAAACTTCCCTGAGACGGGCAATCGCATTCCTGCAGCCATCTCCCACAGAAAGCTCACAGGCCCGGTCAAGCATAGACACATCTCCAAAAAGCTCATGGTAATGAAGAAGGAGCTTCCGGTAGGGCTCATCCATTTTCACATCATTTAAAAGAAGCTCCATAGCCAGGGAATTCCTGTTTTCGATATTCTCATGAATCTTATCCCGGACCCCTTCATCCACAGGCAATCCTTCAATCACCGACCGGTAAAAACCCGCTTCACAGATATCCACACAGAACTCATTAAGACCAGCCTCCAGAAAACACTCGATCATCATAACAATAGCTTCGGCATCTCCCTCCGGGCTGTTATCATTAATGTATTCCGCACCAAGCTCTCTCTTCTCCGTCAGTTTCCCCTGATAGCCTTCATGGTTGATAAAAGTCCTGCCCTCATAAGAAAGACGGATCGGATAGTGACAGTCACTGTAATATTTAGCCACACTCCGGGCAACAGACGGAGTCATATCCGGCCGCAGCACCAGCGTATTGTTGTTGCGGTCAAAAAACTTAAACATCTCCCTGGAACTAACCGTCCCTGTATCACTATTGAAGATGTCAAAGAATTCAAAAATCGGGGTGGTGATATCCTGATAACCGTAAAGGTTAAGAACACGGTGCAGTCTACCCATCACCGCGTCTCTCTTCTTCCACTCCGAGCTGTAAATATCCCGGACTCCCTGTGGTGTGTGAAGCAGCTTTTCAATCATAATGAACAATCCTCCTGATAATACAATTAATAATTATAACGTAAAATGAAGGAGAATGCCATATAAAGTTGCAAAAAAAGTGGGTGCCAGGCACCTTTACAGAAATGTTAACTACGTAACATTTCTGTAAAGGTGCCTGGCACCCGCATCGTTAATTCCAATGCATCTCGTCCATATCATCAAGCTCCATGGGATCGATATGGGCGGCAGAACCATACATATCCTTTCCGACAACTTTCTTGAGTTCCCTTTCCTCCTCGATCATGTCACTGATCAGGCGTTTCACTTCATCGGGATTCTTTATATTCTGTAGTCGGATCACCGGGGTGGAACGGTCCTTGGTATTCATCTCGATGGATCCCGTCCCGAAGATTCGCTGGCCCAGAGACCGGGTCATTGTGATGTCCATGATACGGTAGAGGAGACATTCATCCTCTCTGGAATTCAGGAAACCGGACTTAATATATATTCTCTCATTGGCTACACGGTAACTGGTAAAGCTAAGAGGAAACCACATGTGATGTTTACGGTCTGACCATATGATCTGGTCTGATTTCCTTCTTACTCTTGCATCCTGTACAGCTGACATGATGATCCTCCCTTCAAATTACTTATCTGAAATGATTTTCAGGCGTATTATATCACAGGTTGACATCCGGGTCAAAAGTTCCGTCCCTGTCTCCTCTGATATCTTCTATCATTGTAAATGTGTGGTTTCAGATGGAAATGATAACTATCTCTTTACATTTTCACCGATATAGATTATTGTATCGTTACAAATTCAATCTACAGGAAACGAGGAAATAATCATGGCATTTGACGGTATTGTCATAGCAAATATAGTACATGATATGAGAAGGCTTCTGACAGGAGGCCGGATCTATAAGATCTACCAGCCGGAGAATGATGAGCTTCTTCTGGTGATAAAGAATCAGAAAGAAACCTATCGTCTTCAGATCTCTGCCGGGGCCAGTCTGCCCCTGATCCGCTTTGTTCAGGATAATAAAAAGAATCCTCTGACTGCCCCTAATTTCTGCATGCTTCTTCGAAAACACATCGGAAACGGCAGGATTCTGGAGGTCGCCCAGCCACGTATGGAGCGAATCGTGGAAATGACCATCGAACATCTGGACGAGATGGGCGATGTGCGCAGAAAAAAACTGGTAACAGAGATCATGGGAAAACACAGTAATATTATCTTTTTGGATGAGGAAGACACGATTATTGACAGCATCAAGCATATCTCTGCCCAGATCAGCTCCGTGAGGGAGGTTCTTCCCGGGAGAAGCTATGTGGCTCCACCCGACCAGGGGAAAATCGCTCTTGCCGACCTGAGTCTTTCCTGGGCACAGGAAACTCTTTTTAAGAAAGCGCTGCCGGTCCGAAAAGCGATTTACACCGGCATTGCCGGCATCAGCCCTCTCTTTGCCGGAGAACTCTGTTACCGGGCCGGTCTTGATGCCGATGCGTCCGCCGCTTCCCTGACGGATCAGGATCGGTCTGCCCTTTACGGACAGCTCACCCTTCTCGAGCAGCAGATTGAGGAAGGCGCATTCTGCCCCAATATTGTCTATGAGGGAAAGGTCCCGAAAGAATTTGCCTCCTTCCCACTGACTATGTACAGAGATTACGTATCGAAATCCTTCGATTCTATTTCTGATGTGCTGGCTACCTTCTATTCCGAAAGGGAAACGATTACCAGGATCCGTCAGAAATCAGTGGATCTGCGCCATGTCATACAAAACGCTCTGGAACGAACTGCGAAAAAATATGATCTCCAGAGAAGACAGTTAAAGGATACGGAAAAAAGAGACAGTTACAGGATCTACGGGGAGCTGCTCCACACCTATGGTTACAGTGCTGAGCCGGGACAGAAAGAACTGACCTGCATCAACTATTATGACGGACAGGAGATCACCATTCCCCTTGATCCCACTCTCACTGCTCAGGAAAATGCAAAGAAATATTTTGACCGCTACGGGAAGCTGAAGAGAACCTATGAGGCCCTCACCTCTCTGGTTGAAGAGACAGCCCGGTCCCTTTCCCATCTGGAGTCCATCAATACTTCTCTGGAGATTGCCAGAGAGGAGGAAGACCTGGCCATGATCCGCCAGGAGCTCATGGATTACGGTTATATGAAACGGCACGGACAGGCGGGAAAGAAACGCAGGACTCCAAAGAGCAAACCTCTTCATTACATATCCTCAGACGGTTTTCATATGTATGTAGGGAAAAACAATTATCAGAATGATGAGTTGTCTTTCAAGTTAGCCAACGGAAAGGACATGTGGTTCCATGCAAAAAAAATGCCCGGCTCTCACGTAATCGTGAGGCTGGGAACCGCAGACGAACTGCCGGACCGGACATACGAAGAAGCCGCCCGACTGGCAGCATACTATTCCAGCGGACGGGACAACCCCAAGGTGGAAGTGGATTACACCAAACGGCGGCAGCTTAAGAAACCTCCCCATGCCGTGCCGGGTTATGTGATCTATCATCAGAACTGGTCCATGTCGATCGAACCGGATATCACAGGGATTGAGGAAATAACGGAAAACTGACATTCCGGGGCAGCCACGCTGATACCCCCAATCGACAGACAACCGGTTCCGTCGCAGAGGCGTTGCCCACTCCCGGTAAGCTATCTGCCTGCTACGACTAAGGCGGCTGAGGCATTCACGAAGGATTTGTTCTTACCTCAGCCGCCAAGTCTTTGCGGCAGAGGATCTTACCTCTGTTCCAGCAAAGCCTCTGCTTACGGAATCCGGTTGCCGCCGACTGGGGTAAACAGCCTCCGGTTCAAATCCTTTTTTGCAACTACCCAATAAAGATCTCTTCAGGGTTGGCGTGGAGATAGTGTTTGGTTGCATTACCTACCAGTAGACAGACAGTTGGGTTTCCGAAAGCGAAGGCTTTGCAGGAACAGAGCCGAGATCCACTGCTTACGTAGACAAGGGTTCCGGGATATAAACAAATCGTTCGTGAATATCCCGGAACCCTATGTCGTAGTTAGCAGTTAGCTCGGCGGTAGTGGGCAACGC